>JALGTI010000353.1 GCA_029821455.1 Candidatus Zipacnadia bacterium
CAGGAGGGGCGCGAGATACGCCACTTCACAACTGCCGTCTTCGATTTGGTTGACCTGCCCGACGACTACCACCAGCAGCCACCCAAGACCAACCCCTTCTACTATTACCGGCCCTGGAAGACGATCCTGGTGCGCACAGTGGCCGACGGCGGCGAGAGCTTCTACATTCAGGCCGACCACCGCCTCACCTTCCCCAATCTCTACCGGCTGGTGGTGGCGCGGCTATGACCATTCAGCGGCTGCGCGAGTTACTGAAGGCATTTGGTGAGGTGCGTCTGGCTGTCGTCGGCGATTTTTTCCTGGACAAGTACCTGGAGATAGACCCTGCTCTGCATGAGGTCTCCCTGGAGACCGGTAAGACCGCCTATCAGGTGGTCGGCTTCCGCTGCAGCCCTGGGGCGGCCGGCACCGTCACCAACAACCTCGCGGCTCTGGGTGTGGGGACCATCTATGCGGTGGGATTCGTGGGCGCTGATGGACAAGCATATGAACTGAAAGAGGGCCTGGCAAAAACGGGCGTACGCCTCGACCACCTGTTCGAATGTGACGACCTGATGACCCCAACGTACACCAAGCCTCTGGTCAGGCACGAGGATGGCACCCTTGAGGAACTCAACCGCCTGGACATCAAGAACCGCAAGCCTCTACCAGCCGAGGTCGAGGATGCCATCATCGAACAGTTGCACATCTGCGTGCAGCAGGTTGATGGTGTGATCATCGCCGACCAGGTTCAGGAGCGCAACTGCGGCGTGATAACCGACCATATCCGCGAGGTCCTGGCAGACTTAGCGGCAGAATATGAGGAGAAGGTCTTCTTCGTCGACTCCCGTACTCGCATCAGCGAGTTCACTAACGTAATCATCAAGCCCAACCAGTATGAGGCCGTCGTAGGGCAGGCGTCCCGTCTACTACCTCCTCCCGTAGGGCAGGCGTCTCGCCTGCCAACAATTGTTGAGGTTGAACAGGCCGCCGCAAAGCTGAGTCAGCGCACCGGCAAGCCGGTCTATGTGACGATGGGGGAGCGCGGTGTTCTAGTCTGTGATGGTCAGGGCTGCGAAGTCATCCCCGCGCCGAAGGTGATCGGGCCCATTGACATCGTGGGGGCAGGCGACAGCGTGACGGCCGGCATCGGCGCTTCCCTGTGCGCGGGGGCCTCGCTCACCGAGGCAGCCGTAGTCGGCAACTTGGTGGCATCCATAACCATTCAGCAAATTGGGACCACAGGCACCGCGACACCACAGCAGGTACTTGCCCACCTTAAGGAGGTCAGAAGCTCGTAATAGTAGAAGAATGAGTGTGATGGCAGACCTTAGGCAGGCCGTCGCGCGCGATCAGCAAATGGCAGAGTGCAAAGAGGAGTGGATCTGGGATGCCACCCACAAAGCAAATCGAGGGACTGCGTTGGAGCCCGCGCTGGGTCAGCCACCTTGGATGTGTCAAAGGCTGCCTCGACTATCTTGGCGCGGATATCTCCTGGGCGTGGCTGTATGGCGGCACTGCTCACGCCTTCATCATCAACATCCACGAGGTCGTCTGCCCCAGCGGACCGACGGCCTGGCACTACGGGCCGCTGCTGCTCGACCTTGCTCCCAACATCGGCTACAAGATCGAGGGCGTCTACGCACACCGAGCCAAAGACGCTGATTTCGCTGCCCGGCAGGAACGGGCCTGGGACTACGTGCGCGGCTGCATTGACGAGGGCATTCCCTGCTACGGCTGGGAACTTGCCATTCCAGAGTTCTATGTCATCTACGGGTATGATGAGGTGGGCTACTACTATTCAGGGGCCTTGTGCGACGACGGCCCAGGGCCGAAGCCCTGGCAGGAAGTCGGCGCGTCTGAGATCGGCGCGGTGGAGATGTGCAGCGTCGAGCGCTGGGAACCGGCGCCCGCCGAAAAGGTGGTCAAAGATGCCCTCGCCGCTGCCCTCAAGCACGCAAAAAGCCCCCCAGAGTGGATATACCCCAAGTACCGCTCGGGCTTGCAGGCTTTTGACTTATGGGCTGACGCGCTGAAGAATGGCACGGCAGTGCACTTCGGGCACGCCTTCAACGCGGCTGTCTGGGCCGAGTGTCGGGCTGAGGCTGAAGCGTTCTTGATCGAGGCGAAAGAGCGACTGGCTAGCAGAGCCGATGTGCTGTTCGATGAGGCTATAGGTTACTACTCGGCTGTGCACTCAATACTCAAGAATGTGGCCGAACTTCATCCCTTCCCGCCACCAGACGGGAGCGGGCAAGACGAAGAACTCACAAGCCCTGAGAGCGCGGCGCTTGTCTGGGAAGCTGGAGCCGTCGAGCAGCAAGCGCTGGAGGTTCTGGAGCAGTTGGTCAAGTGCCTCTGACAGGTTACCCAGCGTGGCAGCAGAGCGGGGCGGCTTCGCACAATGGAGCAGTAGATCGGGGGATGTTGTGAGGGTTGCTTACCACAGCAGAATGCCGTGTGGGTCAGTCGAGCAATCGAATATTTGCGCTCCTGCGGCGGACAGCGCTTGCTTCACTTTGTACTCCTGGTCGTCCTCACACCAGAATATCATTGTGCCCCCGCCTCCAGCCCCGCAGACCCTGCCGCCCGTAGCGCCGGCTGCGGTGGCGATTTCATAAAGCTGCTCAATCCGCTCGTTGGTCACGTCTGGATGCAGCCGCTTGTGTAACTCCCACACCTCAGCCAGCAGACCACCAAGCTTGCTCAGCGTCCCCTCCAGCAAGCTAAGCCTGATGCTCTCGGCGCGGCGGCTCATCTCCTGCAAAGCCCCGACCACGGTAGGATCACCAGCCTCCACGCCCTCGGCCACGGCGTCCAGGATGACCTTTGCCGGGCGGGAAATTCCGCTGTAGCACACCACCAGCGACTTTTCCAGTCGAGCAATCTGGGTAGGAGTGAGCGGCAGCAGGTTTATCTCGATGCCCTGGCCCGTCCGTGCGGGCCAATACTTCATAAACTTGACCCCGCCCCCAGTAACTGGTGAGTACTGGTCCTGCCACCCATA
>JALGTI010000354.1 GCA_029821455.1 Candidatus Zipacnadia bacterium
GGACATAGCGGGCCAACAGGAAGATGGGGTAGTCGCCGCAATTCTCGAATCGAGTTGACGCCACCTGCCCGGTCAAGCCAGCCCCGGTCAGTCGCAGGCCCCACCGGCCAATGGTATGGAACAGGCTGTTCTCTACTGTCAACTTGAGACTGCTGAAAGCATACACACCATCGTATTCGATGTTGCGGAATTCGCACTCCTCGAGGAATACATTTGCACCATCAGCGACAATACCATTTTCCGCGTAGCGGATAATACACTGGCGCGTGCGGGTGCCAGCACCGGGGTGGAGCACTATCCCAGCCCAATCACCCGGAGCGGGAGAGACTTGGGCGGAGGTAAGTTCCACATCACTCCGGCCGATGGTGCCTATATTGAGCTTCCCGTACACATCAATGCGGTCGCCTAGTAACAGTTTCGCGCCTGGCTGCAGCCGCAGCACCGCCCCGGCCGCGATGCGCAGTTCATCCGAAGAGCCGACGGTCAGGTCATAGGGCAGCGGTTGCCCTCTCCAGATCTCCGTGCCCGCACTAATGTCAGTAGCCGCACTGCAACATACACCGATTCTGTCAACCGCGTTGTTGCTGAATGTCAGCCCACGATACAGCATATCCACGCAGTTTGCCTTCACACGGATCGGATACTCGCCAGAGTGTTCAAAATGGCTGTCACTGACGCTGCCACCTGGGTCCGGGGTTTCAATGTATAGGCCATGCCGGTCATTGTGCGAGAAGGTACAATCCTCGACCGTCAAATTAGCATCGCGAAATGCCACCAGGCCATCAAATGACGAGTCGCGGAAGATGCAATCTGTGAAGCTGGCCGTGGCATCATCCACGACTACAGTCATCCGGCCCGAAGCGAACTCGCAGCCGCTGATAGTGCCAGTGCTGCCGGATGCGAAGTAGACCCCGGACCAGGCCCCAGGCTGAGGATCCACCTGGTAGCCAATGAATGCCCGGTTGCCAGAAGTCCCGTTGACCTGCATACTGCCCACGACGGTGAGCTGGTAGTTGCCCCGCACTATGACGCTGGCCCCGGCCTGCATCACCAGCGTACCGGTAGCCTCCACCTGTACATTGCTCATCATGTCATAGGGACTGCCGGCCTGGGTGCAGGTGTAGGTGCCGGTAATAGAGGAGGGGAGCGTCGCAGCCTGGCAGGCAAGCGGTGCCAGGAGCAAAGCAAGCGCTGCCAGGCACCGGCCGCGGCAGAAACTGCTCACTACGAGGCGACTACCGGACCCGCTTGGGTTCACTTGTCACTCCTTCAGCACGATTGGACCGAGGTCAACGGTTTCTGCCGCCTGTGAGCGCCCTTTTCCGCGTCCGGGCTTGAGACGGTGTTCGATTGTTCGGGCTCATTCGTCGGCATCATCTGTCTGGTGGTCCTCGGCGTCGGCCTCGTCTGGACGAGGCCTTGGCATTGGGGACAAGAACGAGAGCGGTGTGACAACCCCGGACGGCGATATGCTGCTTCGGGCAAACGCAGAGCTTTCAGAAGCGCGGGGTGTTGGCGGTGCAAACGCGGCCGCAAGCAGCGCCCTATTACGCGCGGACCGTGCCCGAAGTTCGCGGAGCTGCTCATCTGTGAACTGCAGCTTTGCTGCCGCATCTTCTGCGTCGGCCAGCCTCTCTTTGAGCATCCCGACTTCAGCCCTTAGCTCTTCCGACTCCGCCCCCTTCGCTTCGAGTCTCTCTATCCGAGCTTTGTACGCCTGCTGGAAACCAGGGTCCAAGACCAAGCGCATTGTCTCAATCTGCGCCCGCATTACCATGTTTTCTGCTGTTGCTTCGTCCCTTTCTCTCCTGACCGTATTCCGCTCCGCCCGCAACGATAGCCACACCTTGGTAAGCAACCCGGCCACTCCCACAAGAGCCGTTGTCACTATCCCGAGGAGAATAAGCTGTTGGTCTACCGTCATGACCACGAGCCTCCCTTATGCGCTACCGCTCTCGCGCGCCTGAGTCGAGTCCTGCTCTACGCCGAGCACGACCGCCACCATACCCGGGCACAGCAATACAACCACACTGCATAACACGACTCTGCTCAGCCACGTCTTATGGCTCATAGCCCTACCTCCTCTCGCCTTGAGAGCATGTGCCCCACGGCTGCTGCCAGGCCGCTGTGCTGATCTGTGGCAGCGGAAACTCAAAACCTTTGGGACATTCCGTACCCTCTTGGGTCTATTTCGCTGCCAAAAGCGGTCTTCCTGCTCCGATGGGCAGGAAGAGGGCCTGCTAGCCGCGAAGAATGAATGCAATGATGGACGATACTGTACTACTCGATGAGCTTGAGCAATTGGCTCGAGGACTCGAGGTTGAGGTGCGCTATGAGCCGGCCGGCGGGCGGGTCGGATACTGCATTCTGCGGAATAAACAGGTGGCGGTCATAGACGAGCGTTTGACCATCCCCCAGAGGGCCGCGGCCCTGGCCCAGATACTCGCCTCCCTGGATATCGAGGATGTCTACATGCCTCCGGCTGTGCGCGAAGTGCTGGAGAGCTACAGGCAGTCGTGCCAGTCGTCCTAGTCCTCCCCGATGATCACAATCTCCGTATCCAGTCGCACACCGAACCTCTCTTCCACCTTGGCCCGCACCAATTCGATTAGCTCCAGGACATCCCTGGCGGTCGCGTTGCCCTCATTGACAATGAAATTGGCGTGCTTGTCTGAGATGATAGCGTCGCCCACTCGCATACCCTTGGCGCCAGCCTGGTCTAATAACCGTCCCGCGTAGTCATTGCTGGGCCGCTTGAATATGGAGCCGGCGCTGCGCTGGGCAACCGGCTGCTTCTCACACCGACGTTGTATCGCCTCGCACAGGCAGCGATGAACTTCGGTTCCCTCAGCCGCTGTAAGTTGGAATGCCACCTCCGCAATCGCGCAGCCTGGCACCGGCAGTTCAGTGCTCCGGTATCCAAACCCCAGTTGATCAGCCGTCAGCCTCTCAACTTCACCGAGAGCATTCACA
>JALGTI010000038.1 GCA_029821455.1 Candidatus Zipacnadia bacterium
CCCGGCGCCTCCCTGCTTGCTTCTACCGGTCCGATTCCTCTCCGCTGCCTTGGCAGCCAGGTGCTCCTCAAAGCGCTTTGGCCCCCGGCTCTTACCTGCGGCCATCGCCCCACGAGGTTATCTGGTGGCGTGACACCCACAGCGAAGGCCCGAATCCCAGGGCCACCGGCCCCATCCTCCTGCTCTGCCTGCTCTGACCATCCTGGTCTCTGTGCAAGTACATCCTCGACTACAGTCTGCAAGGGCACCTCTGTCTCCTGCTCTGCTCCTCTATGCCTCCCAGCACTCGGCGTCCTATTCCACGTTTGCACCGCTCCAGGAAAACGCATATAGCGCCTCGGCAGTTCTGGTAGGCTCCAGGCTACCAATCCAGGCCTATTCAATCGCCCTCTGTTGGCACTCCAGCTTCCGGTTGTTTCGTTCAACATCTCGCAGCTCTCTCCGCTCTACTCTCGTGTACTTTCCCTTTCCAACGCATCCCACGTGTACTCCCATAGGTCCAGTCGCCACGCTGGCTGCTCACTCCATGGGACATCATCAGGCAGTTGCCCTGTCCGTCCGATCAGGCTTACCTCCTCCAGTATGCTCTGCACCAGCTTCAACTGAATACCATTCACCCGCCGTAATAGCGCCGGCCCGTTCACTATCCGCTGGACATCTTCTTGTTTGGAGAAATCCCACCCCTCTCTGACCTCTGCCTCTCGCCTGAGCGACACAGCCTCTGTCATCAGCCTCCCCACATCCACTCTGCCTTCGCTGACCACCATCCGCACAGCTTTCAGCAGGCTTTTTTTACCCTCGCTAGCGCTGCGCGCTCACCTTCCCCACGCAGGTTGACTTTGTCTATACATTCATCCAGCCACGCCGCAAGTGCCGAGGGTAGTTCATCCAGTAGCCATGCTGCCTCCTGTGGGTTGTCACTATCATAGCGCCTGGGCACGATCTGCCCCTCTTCATCCGTTTCGGGCAGCAGGTAATCCACGATACAGTGCCCATACTCATATTCACGCATTGCCGCCATATCGTACCGCCGGCTCACCTGCCATTCGTCCCCGAAGCTGCCGCCGATGGTGTATTCATCAACTATCCCCAGACTTTCTCGCTCCAGGTTCTCGCGATGGGTCAATGGTCGCAGCTCCACCCACGGCCGCCTCTCCCAGCCAGCTATCTCCACTGGCGCTTCAAACCGCTGCGAGGCATGCCTGCCCCATGCCGCGATCACCCAGGCCTCCAGACCCCTCTCCCTTTCCTCACATACCTCTTCCTCGCTTACCATTTGCTGCTCCATTACTTGACTACCTCATCTGGTTTAACTGTGTACCCATCTTATGTAATCTGACAGGTCCGGCCTGCGTGGCGCAGGCGTCTCGCCTGCGGTCGTTCATCGTTTCGCCCTCCCTTCAGGGAGGGGGCCAGGGGGTAGATCCCCAGCCTGTAAAAAGCACCCACTAGCTCAGTATCACAGGCGCCGTTTCTCCATCAACGCTGCCCAGTGCCAGGAAGTCAACTTTCTCCACGATCCGCTTTTCGTGTGAGCCGGGGAGCCCCAGATCATCGGCCACGTATAGAATCCGTGGCAGCGATATCGTCGCGCTAACCGCACCTCTTGCCAGTTCGATGGCCAGTGCTGCTTCGGTGCCTGACGCAAAATCCCCATACACGTCATTATCCACAAAGTCCCGGCTCAGTGCTCCCCAGCAGCGCACTCCTGACAGGTTGTACAGTTGCACTGGTGCTGCTGCGCTAACCAGTCGCATGCCCTCCGCAGGCTCCTCCACCAGGTTGTCTATCACGATCCGGATCTTCTCGCAGTTGATATCCTCTGCCAGAGCACCACCACCGGTCGCCAGCTCCACCGTTGCCTCCCGAAACACATACGGTGCTGCTGTTGGAATTGACGGCGTTGTCGCACTGCCCGCCTCCAGCTTCAGCGCCGCAACATCGAGACTGCACATTACCGGCTCACCCTTCACCAGGTCTATCCTCGCCCGCTGCACCTTCATATCCGTCAGCTTCTTGACTTCGTACACGCAGTCAATCAATGCTGACGCCCACATGCCCTGGTTATCGTCATCCCGGTCCTGTATCCATGCTAATAAATCCGTTAGCATTCCCGGAATCAGTGGGAACCTCAGGCTCCCTTCTGCCCACTGACCCGCCGAGAAGTACTTGCTCTGGTAGTCTTGGCTATCGGCCAGATCCAGCGCCACATAGTTGTTCTGCAACTGCACCGTGTCCGCCCGTCGACTCCCCCAGTCCATCAGAGGCAGCCAGTTATCCGGACTTACATAGCTGCCCTTTACGCTTTGAAGTCCAAAGCCAAAGTAGCCTTCCTTTGAAAGAGCTGTCGCCATCACCTCATCACCCTTGCTTGTAGTCGTTCCGTGGCGCAGGCTTCCAGCCTGCGGTTGTTTGTAGTCCCCCTCCCTTCAGGGAGGGGGCCAGGGGGTAGGTTAACTGGTCTCCTGCCGTGGCGCAGGCGTCTAACCCGCAGTCGTTCCGTACGACAGGCCTTCGTCCGCCGTAGCGGGCTATGGCCCGCGAAGGCAGGCATCCCTGCCTGTCGAAAGACTTCAACCGTCGCGCGGTGCAGGCGTCTCACCCGTGGCTGTTCCCTGCCCTACGGATCCCACACCTCCGCCCGCCTTGCCACAAGGTCCAGCGCTATCACTCGCACCTCTAACCCTCGCGCCCGCAGGTCTCGCTCCTCTTCTGGTCTTGTTTCCACCCGGGTCACCTGCGAATGCCAGCAGGTTCCTCCCAGGTAGGTATCTTGCATCAGCAGGTTGAACAGCTTCCCTGCTTCCTCCAGCGCCTGAAACTCATCCTGCTCCCCTTGACCGCTGTGACGGATGTAGTGGACCCTGTAGTGATAATCTTGCCTGAAACTCTTGTTGGTGCCCTCGGTTATGGGCTGTTCGAGCCTGCCGGTCTCGACCACGATACACGGCAACTGCCGAGCCCTGGGTTCAGGGATCCCTTCCGGTCTTCCTTGACCTACCCACCGCAGGCTTGCTAGCCTTGGCGGGACAATCCTCACAATCGCGCCCTTTGCCACTGTATACTCACCAACCACCAGACTCTCAAAGCCTAGTTGTGTCAGCCCCAGCTTCTCGGCCACGGTGTGCTCTTCGGCGGCGCTATCCTCGTCCAGCAGTTCGACTACCTGCCCGACCTCGAATAGTTGATTGCTCCCCACATTCACGGTATCGCTGCCATCCGTGTCTGCGGTCAATGCGACCGCACTCTGACAGATCAACCGCACAGCTCGACTGATCTCGTTGTGATGAAACATATCCAGCGCCATTGCCTTGTACCGCCTCCGCGCTCTGTCTCACTTATTAGGCCTGTGTTCGTTTCAGCACCAACTTCTGGTGGTGACCGACTCCGCTTTCATCCAGCACTCCCAGCACCTCGTAGCACTCCACCACCCCCAGTTCATCTCCCTCGCTGTAGCTGCGCCGCAGTGGCGTATTCAGTATCACCGTGTTATCCTCAACTCCCGCCACAACTGCCAACTCTCCCTCCTCTGCGCCTATCAGCGACACGCTATCTCCCACCGCAATCTGCACAGCGTCTTCTACCTCCACGCTCATCTCTCCAGCCTCTGCCCCTACTGCCAGTGTTGTACTGCTCATTATGCGGCATAGCCTATCTACTGGCCGGATGTCCTGCGGCTCACAGTATCCCACTACCTCTACTTCAGGAAACTTCCCCATCAGCGTAGCATCCATCTCCGCCAGTATCGGCCGCAGTCTCACCGCTATTCCTGTCGTTACCAGTTGCCATGCCGGTGTTGGAAGACTGAGGTCAATCCCCGGAATCACGCTTGCCCTGAAGATGTGGGCTGTATGTATCAGCAATCCCCGAAATGTTGCATCTGACATTTGGCCTGCTCCCAAATGGCAGGGACGGCCCTTGTCGGAGCCGTCCCCGCCTGGACTTCCTTAACTTGGTTCTTTGGGCCATTCGGTCACGTTTGCACGAGCGCAGACAAGACCCATTTGCGCAGCGCGGACTCCCTGCCCGCGGTCGTTCCGTACGACAGGCCTTCGCCCGCCGTAGCGGGCTATGGCCCGCGAAGGCAGGCATCCTTGCCTGTCGAGAGACTTGCATGTAGCGCAGGCATCCTGCCTGCGGTCGTTCCGTACGACAGGCATCCTTGCCTGTCGAAAGACCTGTATGTAGCGCACGCATCCTGCCTGCGTGGATGTGCACCATACAGGCCTTACACTGCACCCAGCCACATTGGCCGATACACTTCTAATGCCGTCTGGGCCTCCTCCACGAACCTCTCGATCACTCCTGCATATCTTCCATCCGACGCATACCGCACGCTGTAGTCTCCCAGTCTTACCTGCGCCGCGTTCAAGCTCTCACCACCGGCCTCGGCCAATACTCGCGCCGCTGTCAGCCGCGCCTGTGCCTCAGTGACACCCAGTGGCACCTGCTCATACCCCCAGTCCGCAGTGACGCTGATGTTCTGGACTCCTGCTGGAAAACTTGCCCCCAGCCTCGCGCCTTCCACCAGCCGCACCTCGCCTGTGTCCTCATACACTACATAGTCGCTCTCAGCCACCGCCAGCCCGGATACTGCAATACTGTGGACCGTTCGCAGCGGCCATATCCCCAGCGTGCCTAGCAGCAGCCGCTTGGTCCCTGTACCGTCCACCACGATCTCATCCTCAGCGTGCCAGAAGAAGTCCCGCTGTGCCGCCTGGTCCACGGCCGCTCGCGTCGTAGGCAGCAGCTCCTCGATACGGTCTCTTTGCGCTGTCTCATCGCCGATGCTGGTCAGATCGAAAGCACCCAGCAATGCTAAGACATCCTCGATACTGCAATAGGTACTCAAGTAGCCCGTTGAAAACACGCCTTCGGCTACCATTGTTCAGACCACACTCCCTCGCTGTTGCGCACTCTCACCTTCCAGAAGTAGGTGGTCGCATCCTCAAGTTCGCTGCCCTCATACTCTACCTCCGTCTCTGCACTCAGCACCACACCTGTGTCCCACAGATCCCCTGTATTATTATCCAGCAACTCCTGGCTCGAAGCGACCAGCAGGTGATACGCGCTCTGTGGCAAATCGGCTGGGTCCGAATAGCTCCACGAGAACGTTGGCGTCCGGTCGCCAATCATCGCCGGGTTTACCAACCCTTCAACTCGTAGATCACTTGCTTCAGGCCCCTCCGCCGTCGTCTCCGTTATTGCCCACGCGTACAGCACCGGGCTATCGTCCTCCGCAGCCTCTCGTGTTAGGTGAAAGCGCAGCCGGATATACTCCGTCGTCAGCTCCCCCAGTGACGCCCCACCCCATTTGACAACCTCCTCCACTCCATCTTGCAGAGCGTCGCAGTCCTCTTCGCCGTACCCAATGATCGGCTCTTCCGCTGCCGCATCCACTACTTCAACAGCTATCGTCCCTTCGGCCGGGTTGGCATTCAATACCAAGTCCTTCCAACCATCAGCCGGCTTTTCTATGATCGCCGTCTCGACCCGCCCACTTAACTCGTCTGACGCCAACCGGTATGAAGTCTCCGACTCCCACCGCTGCCAGGCGAAGTTCATGAACTCACTGCCCGTGTAGTAGAAAATCTGCCTATCACCCAGGCGGAACGGCTTGCCAGGATACAGCCTCCCTGGCTCCCCTGGAAGTTCACCTTGCGGGATAAATGCCTCACCGGTCGCACACGCGGGGAACAACTCCTGGAAGTGTTCAGCATCCTCTGAAACATACAGGCCTAATCCATAGGTGAAACCAAACGCGCCGTCGCTGAGCACCACCATCCGATCCTCCCGCCCCATTATCCCGCACGTACACACGTGAACCTGCGGCGCCGCCAGTGGCGCTATGCTGTTGCCGTATGGCAATGGCGACAATGACCGTGGATCACTCCCTGCTACCGCCACCAGGGGCCGACAATCCCCTGAAAACTCTTCGCCCCAATACCAATTGTAGCGGTTCTGAATCGCCTTACCTCTAGCCACCCCCCAGTACGCCATTCGTGCATCTGTTGCCCACTCGTTGCGCGTTATCTCCCACTCAGCGTCCATATTCGCCCATGGGTTGATGCCACCGCCATCTGGCGCAACCAGGTCTGGCCCCCCGAATATCGGCACAATCGGGTTGTCGCGACACCAATGCCTCTCCACGTCAAATGACCAGCGGTCTGGTGCGCCTTGCAACCCGAAAGTCTGGTACTTGTCTACCGTTGCCGGCCGCGCGAAATATAGCAACGACCATGTCCCATCCGACGCCTCCAACACCGCTACTGGCGATGACTCGCTAACCGGCGCATCCTGCTCAATGTCAGTCCTCAACACCGACATCTTGATGAACGGATTACTGCGCCCTTGCGGGGGAGCTTCGTCCGTCCATGTTATCCGGCCGCTCACATCGTCCCATCTACCCTCCACATATCCCAGCCACTGGATCTCATCGGGATCTTCTCCCTGCACCAGAGCAACGATTGTCTCATTCCCCTCATCGTACATCACCGGAATTGGCATCCCGACAACGCTGTGCCGCCACGTCCCTGCCTCCTCCAGATCAGACTTCACTGCATTCCAATCTGTTATCTTCGTCGGATGGTGCTTCTGCCATTCCACTCCCATCTGACGCCAGACCTTGATTGACTTGTCCTCTGTCACCAGGTCAAAATTGTCCGATAATGATGGCCCCTCGCCATTCTCCTGCTTCGCCAGTAACTGGTAATCTTGCGGCCCATCTATTTCGATCTTTTGCAGCCAGAAACTTGCGGCGTATTCAGGATCAGCCTCGCCGTAGACCTTACCGTATGCCCCACCCGGCACACCTGTAATGTACGCACATCGCCCCTTATCGTACCTCAGACCATGAATATGTGCCCCGCTGTCTGCTTGCGGCTCCGAGTACACCCATTCCAGTTCCACGAATTGTGGCGTCCCATCGTGTTCGCTCCACAGAAACGCATCCAGCCCCTGCTCAGTCACAAACATACCGTTGGTCCTTATACCAAACAACCGTGGCGTGAAATTCACTACTCCGTTACTGCCGACATCGGGGATTGCTGGCAGTGCACTCTCGAGTGTTATGAATCCGGTCGTGCTGTCATAACCCGTTACCATCAAGCGCCGACCTGCGCAGTTGCCGTTGATCAAAATGAGTGACGCGCCTGCCCAGTAATTGTCGCTCCACTCCCCGCTCATCTCCACCTTGAAGCTTGTCGCCGTATTGCCTCCATCACTTACTACCTTAAATGAGCGCCCACTTCCGAAGTAGTCAAACACTCCACTGGATGCTGGTGGGCAATATTTGTACAGTACCGGCCCCACCCACGAAACCTTCCCCGCCAGGTTGTCCGCCTTCGGCATGTGGATCAACTGCCGGTACGTACATGGATGCGCCAGGCCTCCGTCAGCGACTGGTCCAATCGGCATTGAAGCCCCCAGAGCCCCGATCCCGCTGTAGCCTGGTGTTATCTTAAGACGTGCGTGATCCGACTCACTTGATGCCGTCACATAGTCATACAGTTGGGAGTTGTAGCCGAAGCCCACCGGCAGAATCGCATGCATCGGCTTGCGATCGTCCTCACTTAAGTCATGTCGCGGCATCCCCAGCGCAAATGTCCGACGCCCCAGACGCCTGGCCCCATCATCAATCACACAATACCGATCAGCCGGAACTCCCTCCGTTGTATAGAAGGTCCCATCCCCGGACGCTATGTCTGCGTCGTACCCGTTATCAAACGTCCCCAGCAATGTCAACTCGCCGCTCCCATCGCTCTCCTTGGGTCTGCAACGCCTCCCCTCTGAATGCAATTCCGACATCTGTCCTGGCGTCATTACATCATCCCAGATGGCCAGCCAGTCCAAATATACATTCCAGTCCCTGTCCCCTATCGGCTCGCTTGGCACCTCTGCATATTCAGGCCCCAGGTACAACTTCAACGCCGTCCCCTGTGGCGCCGGTACCTCATCAAGCCCCGCCCCATGGGGTTCCCCATTCCAGTACAGGTCCACCCGACCCGTATTGAAATCCCACGTCACACCGATCATCTCCCACGCCGGATCTGAGACACTGCGGTTGATGTCCGTGGTCCTATGCTCCACGCCTCCACTCTCTATAGATATCCCCCGACCCCAGAATGGCCGAAAGTGGTTATCGGCATCTATCTCAATGCGCCACGGCATGAATTCATTCAATAGCCCTCCGCCACCGTTCTCGGCCGGCCAGGTCCATACGACCAATGTACCGCGGCCTGTAGCGGAAATGTCAATGTTGCCCAGTGCCGAGTAGTAAACGTCTGCCCCTCGCTGATCAATCCACAGGTACCTTCTGTGCATGCTTTCTCACCATCGCCGCTTCCTGCCGCCGAGCAGCTTCGCCCGACGATCTTCTAGCCGCCAAACACCAGACTACGTTGCCGTATCAGCCAGTACTTCTGCTACTAACTCGCAGATTACCTCAGGCGTCAATGCCCACAGACACGCAGGCCCTCTGGCATGCTTGCACCTCGCCCGATCAAAGCACGGCTCACACCCCAACTGCGCGCTCCCATCCACTGTCACACCTGCACAATATCCACTCATTCGAAGCCAGGACGGCACGGGCCCGAACAATCCCACGTATCTCGTACCCACAGCTTCCGCCAGGTGCAAGAGCCCGCTATCTGGGCACACCAGACAATCGCAAACCCCAATCACCGCTGCCAACTGTCGCAGCGACAACCTTCCCACCAGATCCCTTACCCCAGCTTCACCGCCTATGCTATCCCACTCACCGAGCAAAACCACCGTTCCACCCAACTTCCTCAGCTTCCCAACTAACACCGCCATAAGCGCGGCCGGATAGCTCCGAGTTGGACAACTGGCGTGCACCTGAATCCCAACTATGGGGCGCGCCCAGCTACTGACCATCCCTCTTGCCCATGCCTGCTCACTCGCCGCAATCCTGTACCGTGGCCGGCGGTCCTCCGGCTTCACGCCCAACATTTCCGCCAGAATGTCTTGCCGCGGGACCGTCTCGGCCAGCTCGTGCCGTTCCGGGCCCCAGTTAAGGTCCGCACATGCCCCGAATCGCTCCGGCATGTAGTCTGTCCCGATCGGGTAGGCTGCCTCTACGTCTTTGTTCCCCCACAGCAACGGCACATACCGAGCGTACGTGGCCACTTGCACCGGACTTCCAAGTTCCCGATGCAGCGCCCCCAACGCCGGCGTCAGCATCAGCACGTCCCCCAGACCCATTGTTCGGATTACTAGCACCGTGCCGCCTGTTTCCACCCCGGCTGGCCTCTGGACTACTCGCCACCCCTGTTCCTGCCACCTACGCAGCTCCCAACGTTCGACACGCCGCACATCCTGGCCCTTGCGCACGCCATAACATGCTAACGGCGGTATCACCTGCACCCTCTCGCCGTGGGCCTCATGCAAGTAGACCGCTTCTCTGCTGCTTGCCAAGCGTACGGGCTTTCCCGGTTCGAAGATCTTACCGATGCTGTCTATCCTCAAGCTGCGCCCGCGTCTGAGCACAGCCAGCATATGGCTCTTTGCCTCCCTGCATCTGCATCAGCACAGGGGGCGCTGATTAGCAGCGCCCCCTGGCCTACCCTTACGCGTTCTGCCCGACGTTGACCGCCAGCACCACTGCGTCTGTCTCTTCGTAGGCTATTGCTACTCGAGTTGTGATCACGTAGATGTTCACGCCTCGCAGGATGTCACGGTCCTTGTCTATTCTGACCTGGCGGTGTATGCCAAATACCAGGTTCTCTCGCGGCGTCACCAGCCCAAACGACAGCTTCGGCCCGCTCTCGTAGCCCTGCACACCCGTCAGATTGGTCGGTATCACAGGTACTGACACCAGCGGCACTCCCATATACGGTGGCACCGCCCGGCTCGTCAGCGCCTCATCTCCCACCACGGTCGGACGATCCGCGAACGTATCGTTCCAGTCCTGCACCATCGCAGGCGCAAAGAAATACCTCAGATCCTGGTGCCGCCGCTTGTACTTGTCCGGCAATGCCTTGTACATTGCCGACAGCCCACTCCGATCCAGTGTCGCTCCCTCAAAGTCAACGATATGCCCATCATCCGCCAGAACCCGCCATCCATCCAGCCCTTGGAGGAACGTATCGGCTGACCCCGTGTCGCCCAGCACTGCCAGCTCCTCTAGGTCAGTCGCCGTCTGCTTAGCCATCACGCTGATTACGGTCTCCTCGAGGTTTCCACCCTCGATGCTGTCCTCCAATGCCTCAAAGGTCAATTCAAACGGCGTGATGACATCAACGGTCGCCATTGTTACCTTACTGAAGCTCGGTTCGCTGAGGCTTTCAGGTGCTACGCCCTCTGCCTTCAGTTGGCTCACGCGCCCGGTCGTGGCTATCTTATCCAGTTCCATCACCGGCGCCCGCATCCGGACCACCCGCGCCTCTTTTACCATCGTGGACTGGTCCACAGCCATGTCAATGAACTTCTCCGCCTGCTGGGTGCCCAGCAAACCGCCCGCAGCCAGGTCCCCCGTATCTATCGCCTTCTCCAAAAGCTCCTCATTACCCAACTCAAAGCACTCCCTTCCAGAAATCTGATCTGCTTGTTATCACGCGCTTTTCTTGACCGGGCAGGGACTGTGGAATCCCCCGCTCCGACTCTTGCTCATCAGCGGCTTCTGCCGCCGGTGTTACCACATCCTGCTTGGCAATCTCCTCGCCCTCCACCCTCCGCTCTACCACGCTCTGCTCCTGCCCCGGCTGCTCCAATTCTGCTCCACTTTCTGGCTCTTCACCGGAGCCTTGCTTATCCTCCGGCACGGACTTCCCGAACGGCCACAGCACCCGACAAACTTCCCACACCGCTTGCCCTAGCCGCCTCACCACATCCTCCTCTGCTGTCATTGCCTCGGCGGCCTTGGCCATCATTGCCAGGTACGTATCCGGGTTTGCCGCCTCGCCAGCCCGACACACGGCCACATGGTCCAACTCCACATCATCTATATAGCGAACCGCTCTTCCGACTTCCTCATCAGGCTCCCAGTGCGCCGCCAGCACTCGACCTCCCACACTCAACGCATAACGTCTGCCCTTCGCCAGGTTGTTATACAACCGCATTGCCTTCACGTTAGTCGAGTCGAGTGTTCCGCCGACCCGGAATATCTCATTATCAGCCCAGCATTCATCCACTGTGCCTAGCTCATCCAGCGGAGCTGCGTCGTGCGATGGCAGCAGATCAATACCGGCATACTGTGCCATCTTTGCGATTGCCTTCGGTGTCATCCGTTCCTGTTGCCGATCCAGTGCTGTGGACGACGCTACTCCCTCAAAGTGCAGCGTCCCGTCATCATCTTGCCACGCCTTCAACAGCGGAATCGTAACTGAAAAGTCTGCACCACTACTGCCTTTAGCCATCAGTTCACCTCCACTTCATCAGCACTTGCCACAACATCTCTTCGGATTGCTTGCGAAACTCATTCGCCCGGCATACTGCAGGGGCCGCTGACTTCCAGCGCCCCCTACGATCGTAGCTGCCACTCAGCCTACCGACACTCAGGTTGCTTTTCAGCCTCCTGTGTTGGCTTCGTCTCCGCCAAGCGGCGCCATTCCCAGCTTGCTTCTGATCTCGTCTACTGTCCACGCTCCTATTTCCGCGTAGATATTCGCTATGTCGGCTTGCTCCCGCTCTTCGCCCAGGTCCATCTCCCGGAACCTGAACTCCCAGTCACCTATCCCTAGTTGTTCCCTGATCAGTGTATTCAGCCGATACTCGATCCGTCGCTGCTCTGGTCTGACTACCTGTTCTCTGAACGTCTTGTCCTGGTCTCGCGAATTGGCCAAATTCGCGTTCTCCACTATCGTTATCTTCGACGGCGGAACCCGATGCACCATTAGTATCTCATCCCGGTTCGCCTGCCGATAACCCAGGAACGCCGCATCCTCGCTGCCTGTCATTGAGAGCTTCTCAAACCTCAGTCTTGTATCCGGGCTAGGAACCTCCATCACCAATGTCTTGTGACCTTTGCCCTTCAGTTCATTCTCCATATACTGCTTGATTTGCCGCATTAGTTCATCCGTTAGTCGGCCTCCCTCGATCACCACCGCCATTCTCGGCACCGCATTATATTCAAAGAAGTCTATGTTATACTCCCGTGCCGCCCGGTCTCCGGCGGCCGCGCTCAACGCCGCCACAATATCCGGCACCCCGTAGTAGCTCGACTGCGGCGTATACTTCTTGAACTGCAGCATCTCATTCTGGACTTCTTCTGTCTCGGGATCCACCATTCCCTCCCCACCGACCTTGCGAAAGTGCCGCTTGCGACCCTCGCGTATCTGCACAAATCCGCTGTGGTCCGCCTTCACCCTCACTGTCGTTGCTGGCACGTGGTAGAAGCCATCAATCTGTCCTCGGCTGTCCCGAGTGATCTCCATGTACCCATTCCCCACGCTCTCCACATCCGTCCACAGCGCACGCATCACCTCTGTGAATGTCATTTCAGGGTGACAGCTTGACCACAGGTATTCCAGCAGTGCCTTGTTCTCAGGCGCCGCCTTATCGCTCTGACCTGCCACAGGCACGAACCTGTATCCCAGACCCACAATGTTAGCAACTTTTGCGTCAATGCAACTCTTGTTCGTGGCATTTGTCTCGTAAATAGCAGCCAGCGCATCTAAATCATAGGGTGGTTCCACTGCCGCTCCGTTTTCGTAAGCCTCAGCCCACGGTGACTCACTAAGCTGTTGACTGGTGCCTTGCCCTTCCCTGTTGCCCACTATATACGCCTTCAGGAGCGCCTCTGACATCTATGACATACCTCCAACATAGCGGTGCCTCATTCGCCCGCTTGCCGCACTGTTCTTCCGTGCTTGGCTTGCCTGCCCAGCACAGGCCGCCGTCTCCGCTTTGCCTATACTATCCTTGCTGTAACTTCGCCCCGCCAGGCTTTTACCGCCTCGCTCACAGCCCCCGCCACTGCATCCGTCACATCCTTCGATCCGCCCGGTGGGTGGTCTACCTTGACACCGCGAATCAGTCGCAGCCTCCGCGCTTCTCCAAAGAATGGCTCAAAATCACAAATCCGCAGCCTCCCCAGGTTCACCAGTTCCTTCAATGTATCGTATGCTGATAGGTCTCGATCCACCGACACCACTGTCGCATTGATGTCGCGCCCTCTCAGTCGCTGAATGCTGCTGGCGCTCTGCCAGCCATCGTAGCTGACCTGCGCGATGCTAAATCCCCGCCGCACCAGCTCAAATATCAACTCCACCACCCCATCTATATCAATCTCCCCACCTGGTGGCGCCGGTATCCGCCACACAAAGTCCACTATTGCTTGCGGCTCACCTAGCGCATCCTCAGCTCCCTTGCAGTGTGCCATCGCTATCCCGCACGCGTCTCGCGTCAGCCCCAGGTCAACGTGGACGTACCTCGGCTCATCGTCCTCAGCCACAAACTGCTCCACAGGCCAGCCCTGCTCGTCAACCGGCGGACCTCCCATCCCCTCCTTGGCCTTCTCAAGCGCTGCAATGTCACGAAAATACAGACTCATTCCTCTTGCCGGCCGCGCGGCCAGGTCCCGCATCGCCCGCTCCGCATTCCGCCGGAAATCGTCCTCGTACTCAACCGGAATCTGGAGCCCTTCGTGCTCGAAATACTCCCCCCGGAACTGCTCTGGCGGCTTTACCTCCCACGCTGCCCGCCGCGACCCGTATATCCACTTGAACCTCCGGGCCTCTTGGAGCTTCCGCTCCATGAAATCTTCCTCGTGTCTTGGCGACGAGCACACTATCAGCAGCCCGCGCTCTCCGAACCTGCTCGTGATCCGCCGCTGCAGCGCGTTGAAAATCTCCTCAGCCTGGTCCCTTCTACCGTCCTCGCTACCTTCCACATACCAACCCGCCTCATCCAGCACCGCCCCCAGTAAGTTATAGCCCAACGGGAACCTCTCCGACGAGTTCCCTGCCAGCAGTACAACCTGATTGCGAAACTCCAACTCATTCCGCATCCTGTTGACTGGCTGCCTCTTGTTCTGGAACCACTGGCTTTCGTCCACAAACCTGGCTACCTGGTCAAACACAACCCGGGTTGCCTGCCCAGCGCTCAGCGCCATATTCAGCAGTATTATCTTCGCTCCGGGGGCCAGTCCATAGTACCCTTGAGGGTCTGGCAACCGCAGCGTCCGGTACAGCAGGTATGTCAGTGCCAGGGATGCGAGAAACGATTTCCCTGACCCTATTCCCCAGGACAGCACTGCCTCCCGGTAGCCACCCTCGAAGATTTCCTCTAGCGTATCCACCACTACCGGGTACGCGACACCCTTCAGACCCAGGTATCGCTTGCTATGGATGAACTCACGCACTCCCACAGGGCGCGGAGCATCTTTGCCCGCACAACCTATTCGATTCTTGCGCTTCATTCTTCCGTTCGTGACAGTGGCGCTCACCTCTGGCTCTGCTGTCTCTGTCCCTCATTGTAGTGTGTACACTCACACAGCCGTCTTGTCAGTTTGCCGAGGCAGTCATTTATGTGGTATATCTAAGCGCTGATAAATGTGCCGCGCGGGGAAGAAGCGTAACCCTCGCCTAGGGCACGCATCCTGCTGACAAACGCACGCCTTTGCCTCCTTGTATGTTTAGACTGGTCGGTTACGAATCTATGTATCATGGGAAAAGGAAAAGGCAATGGAATCCTTTTTCAGGCAGGGACTACGTCTGAATCCTTCAACGGGTGGTGCCCGATTCTGTTTGTTGCCCGGGCCTGCGAGAAACCTATCCCTTGTCCCCCGTTGTTGAACCGATGCTCTATAGTGGCAGATTGGGCCCGCTTCCGGGCGCAACGGGCTTAGGAGACATCTGTGACCCGGGCAGTAAGAATATTCGCCCTCAGCGCTATTTGGGCACGGATAGTCACTGACCTGATGTCTACGAAGCCGGAGCGGAACAGATTCCATACAGGAGAAAGGAGCTGCAGCGCCGAACCATACAACAAAGGCGCCAACATAACTTGGCGCCGACAGCAAGTATGGGCTGAGGCACTCGAACTGGGGACCAAGGTACACCTTACTCTTCGGCCTCGGCAACAGAGCAAGCGAACCGGCAGATTCCGAAACATTGCCCGCGACGGATCACGTAGCAAGTTTCATGAGCTCCAAAGAATCCTCTATTTGCCTCAGAATGGCCGCAAGAGCACC
>JALGTI010000355.1 GCA_029821455.1 Candidatus Zipacnadia bacterium
CCTGTACTTTGCCCCCAGCCGCGCCTGCGGATTGGCGGCGGCAACCAGTTCCGCCATCTCTACCACCCGCCGCTGCTCGCCGCCATCCACACCGCCGGAGATGAGGATCATATCCGGCCGCAGCTCCCGCATCCTGTCAATGCGCTGATGCGGCCGGCGGCCATCATCGAGGGCTAAGACATCCATAACAATGGCCCCCGCTCCGAGGGCCGCGCGCTGGGCACTCTCGGCCGTCATCCGCCGAACGAGCCCGATGACCATCACCTGCAAGCCGCCACCGGCAGAACTGGTGGACAGGTATACGTCAACTCCACGCGAGCCATTAGCGGGCCGAATCAGCGTGCCATCCTGCAGAATCTGACGTCCAGACAGTTCCTCAACTTCGGTGAAGGCGTTTAGCACACCGATGGTGACATCCTCGTATGGTGCCTCCACGGTGGTCGGCGCCTCGCCGCGCAGCACCAGGCGATACTCCCCCTCCACCTTCTCAATCAGAATCGCCTTGGTGGTGGTGGAGCCGCAGTCGGTGGCCAGGATTACATTGATGTCATCCGGGTTCATCGGTGCAATCTCGTTTGTCAGGTGTGTGGCTCAATCGCTCATCCTCCAGGGCTTCCAGCCGCTGGATCAACCACTCGACATTGGCGCGGTCCTCCATTGCAGAAACGAAGACCTCATAATCGCGGATAGTCAGGATTGACTGGATGATCGGCTCAAACGTCAACAGCGCCTGGCTTGCGACGAAGCTCAGCGGCTTGGCAGTCTCCAGCAGGAAGATCGCCGGCGCACACATCCCCCGCTGCGCCACTTCCCGCGCCAGCCGCTCCAGGATTTCTCTTTCCTTTGTCAGGCTTTCAGTCATCGGTATTCAGGCTTGGCAGCCGGCTGCGTACCAGGGCCAGCAGGCGCTCCGGATCATCGCCGAAACGAAGATAGATACCACGCGTCGCGGCTAAAGCACTGGGCCGGGAGAACGGGCTGAGCAGCACGCCATCGGAATCCGCATGATAGGCCCTGAACGCCTCCCAGCCACGCACGCGCCGGATAAATAGCGAGCTCACCTGCACTCCTTTGCCATCGAGGCGGTAGTGCGTCGAGAACAAGAACGGCGCCAGGGCTAGCGTCAGGAATACGAGGGTCAACGATGTGTAGGCCGCGCTGCCAACCACAATATGCACGACTAATGACGACCCCATAATGGTGGCGATGACGAAGCCTGCCAGCCACGGCGCACGCCGCGCCGGCCACACGGACCAGGTCAGTGCCTCACCGTAGGCCTCACTTACCGATACTACTTGCTCGTTGCCTTCTGGCAATAGCTCTCTCCCGCGAAAACGATTATCTGCTTACTTATTTCCGTCTCGCCTTGCAGCGTACTCGCGCAGGGTCTGTGTAAGCTCATGAAGTTCGAGAATATGGCTAAACATGCTGCTGGTCTTCCAGTATCCGTATTCGACCCGCCTCTGTTGCAGCCATCGCAACACTGTGATCTCCGAGCATTACAGCCGCGTGTCTGCGGGCTTGACTGAAATGGACTCAGGGTCTTGTCGTAACTGTGTTTGGGAGGTTGAGTTCAATGCTCCTTGGCCTCCAGGAACTGTCGAGCTACCCGCCGCACGCCTTCGTCCGGGTCATGTAAGTGTAGGTCTAAGACCTGGTCCCACAGGACTCCGTCGATAGCATCATCGGGCAGCGAATGGGAAGCCAGGATGGCGTAGAACTTGACAATGCTGGCAGTGTCCTTGAGAAGCTGGTGGAGAGTATTGATGAGCTCGGGCACATGTTCGGTGTCTTCTCTTAGCTTGACGCACAGGCTGGCCGCGGCTACAGCTCTTTCTGCATCAGAAGATGACCGAGCGAGTTTATAAAGGTCATCGAGGCTTAAGTTGGAGGCGATGGTGTGGAGAGCTCTTTCGAGTGCAACTCTATCCTTGAACGAAGGCTTAACTGGTAAGAGTTCGCCCAGCTGTTTAAATCCCTGCAACATCGCTTGGTCTGCTTCGGTGATGGACTGTTGGGCCAGGCGCCTTGCCTCTTGCACATCGTTGCGCTCCAATGCCTTGTCTATGTCGCCAGACTTTGCGCGCGACGCAGTTGCGAGCTTAGTGAATTGTGCCTGTATGGTGAGGTCTTTGTACATAGCAGAGACCTCTTGTGCTTCCTCGGTGATTCTTTTCAACAGCCGGGTTATGTGAGGCAAGACCTTGCATGCGATAATCAATACCACGACCGGCCACGCAAGCGTCTTCAGATATTCGAGAACGAGTTCCGCTATCTGCATTGTGCCACACTCCAGAATTTGAGCCGCTTTATCATGGCGCTGCCCTCATTCACCGGTTGGTCTTCCCTCGCTTATATGCACTTTGGGCTGCGTACGAAATGGGGTTTCAAACTTTCGGCCGGCCGCGTCCTGAAAGCGCACACCCACGACCTTGGTATTGTACTCTTGTTCCACGTTTCTTACTTCGTCAGCGTCAAACGATATGTCATACATATCCCCCTCTTCAAGCTTCCAAGGGAGCGGCCCACCACGAACATATGATGGAGCAGTCGAGGCAAATTCACCGCCGTCAGAGAGCACGAAGGAGGCGTGCCGAAGGGTGACAGGCCTTTTACCAATATTCACCGCTGTGAGCAGGATTATTTCAACTGGAAGTCCATCCCCTAGTCTGAGAGTGCTCTGGGCAAACACCTTGATGCGGAGCCGCTCCGAACGATGCCTCAATATAGCAAGCGCCACAAGAGCGGTGGATAGCAATGCTGCGTATACACTCAGGACATCTGTAAGTCCTGATGCGATTACCGCCTCCCATATAGCTTGCCACCTATTCACCGTTGACCTCCACCGGCTTCGCTGCGCCGCCGTGCGGGCCCACTATTGCGCTGGTTCTCTGTGCTCTATTACGTACTGATAGGCCGACTGCGCGGCGATCGCCGCATCTCCGACCGCAGTGGCAATCTG
>JALGTI010000356.1 GCA_029821455.1 Candidatus Zipacnadia bacterium
CACTGCGTTCCTGCGTTGGAGCTCTGCGGGTAACAGAGGGCCTGGTGCTTGCCGGTAGCCGGGTCAATCAGCCGCAAGCCGATGTCGGGATGTGCCGTGTCGCACACAATCCAGTGCCCGTCGGGGGAACTGCAAATGTGCCAGACCTTGAAATCAGCTACGGTTTCGATCTCACCAGTGTAGGGGTCAATCTTGCGGAGCGCGTGAGGCCAGTTGGTGAAAATGACCTGGTCAGTCTGACCCAGGAAGGTTTCGTGCGTTATCCACTCGGTAGGTTCGTTACGGTAGAGGCAGGCATCGTGGGTTCCGTCAACGTTCACCCGCCACAGGCGGGGATAGGGGTCACTGGCATAGAGTATCCAGTCTGAGTGGCCCGGCGGCCACTGGGGGTGCATTATTGCCTTGCGCGCACGCAGCACGGTCTCCCAGGTGCCACCTTCGCTGCTTACGATAACGATCTCACAGTCATCATCCCGCTGAAATGCGGTGACGATCCACTTCCCATCATGGTTAAGACCACACTCCACCAGTGTACACCCAGGGAACTCAGCCAGCACGGTCTCCTCAAGAGTGTTGAGGTCCAGCCGGCGCAGCGTCCCTCCCGCTGTGTAAAACAGAGTGTTACCGCTTACATATCCGGAGAACCCGTGCAAACCCTCCGCGTCCGTAAGTCGGACGATAGCGCCACCCTCAACACCGACCCTGTAAAGATCCGGTTTGCCTTCCCGGTACGAGGTGAAGACCAGCGCCTGCCCATCCCCCGTGAACGAGTTGTGGAGGTGATAAAGATTGTGGTTCACGGAGGGATGGCTGGTCAGTTGAATGATCTCGGCGCCCGTCATCTCATCACGGAAGGCTGATGCCTCAGATGGGTATTCGGTGCCCTTACCGGACGAATGCATCACGCTTTCTCCCTTCAGAAGACTTGCTACCGTTTCAGGTTGGGTTCTCTGTAAGCAGATCTGTAGGCTTAAGCTCCACGAGGTTATCAGCCGCTTCATCGTACTCGGCTGAGCAGGTGAAGAGGATCAACTGACGGGATCCGGCCAGCCTCTGCAGCAGCCGGATAGCAGCAGTTTTGCGGCCGGCATCAAAGTTGACCAGCGGGTCGTCGAGCAGTAATGGCGGGCCTTCTCTCCCCTGCCACAGCAGCTCAGTCAAAGCCAGCCGCGCCGCCAGGTAAACCTGATCCTTGGTCGCGCAGGAGAGATCGTATGCCGCATCAGGATTGAGTTCATCGCTCGTTTGGGGGGATATCACTAACGGCTCAAGCTCGCCTTCGTCAATCCTGACCTCGCCATACCTGTCTTCGGTCAATTGTGCCAGGTACTCCCCCATGCGCGGCTGTAGCCCTTCAGTCCACGGCCTCAACGTCTGGCTATAGGCCTCGGTGATGAGGTCGCGCGTTAGCTCCAATACCGCTACTCGCTCTCGCAAGCGCTCCAGGCGCTCCTCGATAGCCCGCTTCTGCTCCTCTATGCGCATCACATCTTCGGCGTCAACAGAGACATTCTTCAACTGCCACTGCGCCTCCCGAAGCTGTGTGTCAAGTTCTTCGATGCGGTTTTCCTTTGCTGTCAGGTCACTGCGCAGTCGCTCAAGCTTGACTGGATCAGACTCAGCCTGGGCGATCTCGGGACGCTTGAGTTCCTCATCCCACTTCTCATACTCCAGCCTCAGTTCAGTGCGATCTTCACGCAGCTTGCCTGTTATTTGGCCCATCAGTACACCGCTCAGTGCCGCGCGAGCTACCTCCATCTGACCCTCAAGCTCAGCACGCTCCTGTGCTATCTGTGCGGCTTTCTCCGCCGATTCCACTCCCAGGGCTTGTAGCCTCTCCTGCAACCCCCCCCGGGCTGCTTCAAGCTTGCTTCGCAGGTTGGTCTGCTGCTCCTGGAACTTATTGATCTCGCGTTCCAGTGCTATTCTATTGGCTTCACCGGCAAGGTTGGCTTGAAGCCTCAGGGCCACGGCCGCAATGACAGCAGCCACGCCTATAGCAGCCAACGCCAGCAGCCACGTTGTCCCCAGCACGAAGCCAAGTATACCAATGACGGCCAGCACGCTGCCGGCTATGCTTAGCCCCAGCCTGGCAGCCCGGCTGTGCAGGCCACCTGCGGACTGTGCCATCGCTTGCTCCAGTTGCGAGGCTAGATCGGTGAGGTGCTGTTCAGTCTCCGCTAACTGCTCTTCCATCCGCGAAATCTGCGCGGCTAACCCTGATACTTCACCGGCTGCAGCGACAGTTATCGCAGGCAGCTTCCCCATCTGGGTCTGCAGATTGCTGATCTGTTGTTGCAGTTTCTCGGCTTCATCCAGGCGCTTGTCTAGCGCACTAATCTGCTCAAGGGCTTCCGCTCTAGCGCTCTCGGCTTCTTGAAGCTGGCTGGCGTGGTCAACAGCGTCCTTTAGCGCGTTCACCTCCCCTCTCAGTGGCCCAAGCTCCGCCTCACATTCGGTGACCGTAGTGGCAGCCTCATCTGCCGCCCTCACTTGTGCTCCTATAGTCGCCAACTGAGCTTCGATCTGCTGCAATTCCTCCTCAGCTTGAGCAATGTCTCCGCCCTCTTTGTAGGCCGCACCACGCGTCCCTCTGAGCAAGTCGTCGAGGGTAGCCGCGATTTTCTTCAACACCCGTTCGGCTGCCACGCCATCTGCTCCGCCCGTCACAGTGCTTTGCAGGTGCTCCTTGATGTCACCAGTCTCTGAGAGGTGCGCCCAGTCCGCCTGGCTCAGAGAGGCAGTAGCTGCATATAGCCTGGCTGAATCGGTACCCACAAGCCCGGCCAGGCGTGTTTCTGCCTTCGTTCCGCTCAAGGTCTCCCCGCCGTGCTCAACCAGCAGTGTTTGCTTCTGTTCAAAGTCCTTAGTCAATTCGTATGTCTGCGCACCGTCCTGCAGCGTCGCTGACAGGATATACATCCCCTCGTGTCCCCAGGTGCGTTGCTCCCTGATGGCCTTCTCTGCTAGCAGGACCAGAATTGCTCGGTGCAGCGTGCTCTTGCCCGCCTCGTTTGGCCCGCTGATCACGTTGAGGCCCGGCCCCAATTCGATGGATAGGTCTTCAAAGCAGCCAAAGCCCTGGACGTGCAGGTGGCGCAGGAGCATCACGGCACCTCCCCTGTCTGCAGGGCTATCAAGCCAGTTTGGAGGGCGCGCTCGGCAGTCCGCCGGGCGTCGTCATCGCTCGCCTCCTCTATCCTCTGCATCGCAAGCCGCACAAACTTGCCGATTACAAGCTCCTCGGGGAAGTCACCCACCTCCACTTCCTCCACAGCCG
>JALGTI010000357.1 GCA_029821455.1 Candidatus Zipacnadia bacterium
ATTCACTGGTGGCCGCCGGCGAAGCTGACCATCACCTTTGACTTCCAGGGCACCTACAAGTTCGGCCACGCTCTTTTCTATGGCGATCACAGGCCGATGGTTGCGCTCGTCAGCGAGACAGGTGAAGACGGCACCTGGGAACAAGTGGCCTCGGTGGATGCGCCCCGCGCTGACGAGCAGCTCAGCTACGACGGCGCGGCCTTCTTTGACCTGCAGGGGACGATTGGGCGACACGTGCGGCTGGAGTTTGACACGGGCGGGGAGGGCGTGCGCATGGGCGAGGTCAAAGTCTTCGGCTGGCCGGCTGAACCTGCCCGGTAGGCCAAGCATCCTTGCCTGTCCCTGGCGTCGGGCTTGCAGCCCGACGTACGAAACTAGTTGCGTGGCGCAGGCATCTCGCTTGCGGTCGTATGCTCTTCCCCCTCCCTTCAGGGAGGGGCGAGGGGGTAGGTGAGTCAGCACGGCCTTCTGTAAGCCCGTGCTGCCTCGATCAATGCCACGAGGTTTTCCAGCGGAACGTCGGCCTGCAGGGTGATGCCAGGCTCCAGAATATAGCCGCCACCCGTGCCTAACTCCGTTGCCTTCAGATTAACCTCAGCCACCACTTCTTCAGGCGTCCCATAGGGGAGCGTCTCCTGGGTGCTGATCCCACCACAGAAGGTGATATCCGGGCCGAACTCGCGCTTGACCGCAAACACGTCCATCGCCTCGGGCTGGATAGGATGCAGTATGTCCAGCCCTATCTCGATCAGGTCCGGGACGATTTCGGTGACCTGCCCACAGGTGTGAAGCATCGTCACCAGGCCGTGTTTCCTGGCGGCGGCCAGCAGCCGGGCGACGCGGGGCTTCACAAAGGTCCGCCAGTCCTGCGGCGGCATCATCAACTGCTTCTGAAAGCCATAGTCATCACTGAGGAAGACGCCGTCAGGCGCAAATCGCGCCATGCCTTCGAGGGTTGCCAGGTTGTACTCGCAGATGCCATCAAGCAGGTCATGGACAAACTCAGGGGCGAGGCGCAGGTCCATCAACAGGCTATCCAGGCCACGCATAAAGTGCGCTCGCTCCCACAGATCCCCGATGACGGCAATGCGGAACTGATCCCGGTGTTGCCGCGCAGCCTCAGCTACAGGCTTCCAGCGAGCCGCTTCCCACGGATCGGGGAACTCATACCCAGCTAGCGTGGGCTCAGGCAGAGGATGCTCCACAGGATAGCCCCGGTCTATGTCCGAGGTTGCCCAGACCACGCCGAACTGGTCCGTGATGGTCGGCCCATACTCATCTGGCGAGGCATATAGGGGCTTGTCGGCGCAGCCGTACAGGTACAGATTGATGTCGAGGTATGTCTGCAGGTCATCGGTGGCATAGTGCTGCTGGAGGGTCTCTTCGGCCGGCGGGGTGAACATAAAGTCATAGGGGATGCGCTCCGTCTCCTCGTGCCGGAGCGCAGCTTCGACTAGCTGCCGGGCGGTCATTGCGGCCTCTTCTTAGCCTGCAGAAGTGTCCGTGTCGGGCTTGTAGAAGGCGATGTACCCGCCCAAGATGTCGGTGGTGCCCAGGGTGCCGCTGAGGTTGGACAGCAGCATCATCTTGCCGTTCTGCTGGACGGCCACACCGATATGCTGGTTGCGATGGGGGCCATACGTGAACGGCCAGACGAGGATATCACCGGGCCGGGGGATACCGTCCTGGCGGACCTTATAGCCGCGCTCGGGTAGCCTCGTAGCCCAGGTGTGGGCGTCCCCCAATCCCCAACCCAGAGCCTGGCGCATTGTGAGGGCGCACAGGTTCGGATAGTGGCTTACCTCAGCCCTGGCCATTCGCTCGATGACCCGGGTGATTTCGCCACGGCGGGGATAGGTCAACACCACTCTGCGATCAAAGACCGTGGTGGTCATACCCTCCACGAAGCTCTCGCGCCACTGGCGCAGTTGGCTGAGTCGCTGTTCGTAGCCCTTGTGTTCAGACGCCACCTCGACTGGTTCCGCTGGTTTCACCTCGACGAGGCTCAACGGCCCCACAAAGATGTCGGTAGATAGCTCATAGGGGCCCTCGGCATGTTCCAGCAGCGTCGAGGGTAAGAACGCATACATGATGGGGTCAGCGCTAATCAGATCCGGTCCGCGCACTGGCAGCCTCGCCGGTTGCAGGGGCTCGGCCGTGGATTGGTCCTCGGAGAACACCGGAGCTGCAAAGGCCAGCCACAGCAGCGTGGCATAGGCGTCATCCCCGTAGTAGCCACTCGCGCAGTAGACCCTTATCTCAGCCCGGAGATACAGGCAATCCCGCTCCCGCCCCAGGCTCTCAATCCAGCCCTGGAAGCACACGCCGGGGTAGTCGTCAAAGCTGATGGTCACGGGTGTGTTGGGGGAAAACCGCCACGCCACCTCCAGCGGGATGTAAGCATACAGATAAGCCCAGTTGGTGTTGGCAGCCTCCAGCAGCGGATCGCCAGCCTTCACAACCTGACCGGGCTTAGCAATCTGCCTGACAATGACGCCATCGGACGGGGCGAGGTAGTCTTGCCAGCGCGGGGCAGCCAGCCGGGTCATCTCCGGCGGCGGTGTTGGCAAGTTCGGGCGAGATGGCTGCGTCTCCGCAGTCCCCTGCGAGTCGGCAGAAGGCACGGGTGGCGAGGGTCCCAGGGCGGCCAGGCGCCTGCGAGCAGCCTCCCACTCGCGCTGTGCCTCGCTCACCTGGAGCGCGAAGCGCTCAACCTCCTCCTCGGCCATCACCCCAGCATCAAACAGCTTGCGCCTGGCTGATAGCTCCATCTGCAGGCTCTCAAGGCACTGGCGAGCCGCTGCCACCTCCGCCTCAGCCGCAATCCGGGCCTGGTCAGCGCGCTCCAGGCCGCTGCGGCTGTGGGCAGCCTGCGGCTCTGGCGCCAGTTGCGCGCTGCTGGTGCGCATTGGCGGCGCGGCCGGAAGTTCCTCGGATTCTGGGGTCAGCCCTGCCACGGCTGAACACAAACGGCTGCGCCAGATACCTTCGCATCACGCGAGTGGCGATGCGCAAGTCCGGCAGGATGCCACAGTCATACAGCCGCACCAGCGGGTCGCCCTGTTTGAAGAAGCCGCTGCCATAGCCCAGGAATTCGGCAATGCCTCGGTCCGAGGCCCTAAGTAGATAATAACGGCCCAGACCACATCCGCCCGCAACAGCCTGCTCTGCGTCATACTGGCCCCAGCCCAGGTGCAGTCGGGCCGTAGGCGTGTACAGTTGCACAGGCGCGGGCAGACTGGCCTGCCCGTCAGGTGCAGTGGCTGGGGCCTGTCAGCCATACTGCTACGCACAGGACCAGTGCTCCGGCCAACATTCTTGCCTGCTGCATCGTAATCATCGTATTAGACAGACAAAGTCCACCATAAGTTCGGACGCGCTCGTCCGAACTGCCCACCCACTGCTTGCTACATACCCCTACATCAGTATAATATACTGTTTGATGCCCTAAATGCAAGACTGCAGAGCTACTTAGTGTGCGTATGTTTCAATTGTTGACGCTGCTTCCAGCGCAAGGAAGAGCGTAAGACCCGCCCTCTGGCGGGTCTTGAGGTGATAGCAGCAATGGCTGAGAACACTAACAGGCCCCAGATATGCCCCGGCGACCTGGTGATGTGCGACTTCGATGGGACTATCAGCGTCGAGGATACGGGCCTGCTG
>JALGTI010000358.1 GCA_029821455.1 Candidatus Zipacnadia bacterium
AACACGATGGAGCACCCTCGCTGCTGGAGCGGGCGCATGCCAGGCTGGAAGAGATAGTGGCGAACTTCGAGTCGCCCGTTCCCCAGGGAATCCAAGAAGACTTGCGCGCCTTTTTCCGCGCAGAGTACGCTAAAGTAGAAGCGTGAGCATTAGACCACGGAGGGCTTAGCTCCAGCCTCAGTAGGGCCAGAAGGCGTACGTGGGGACGCCGAAAGCGATGCCAATGATGGTCCACAGACTCCCGATGATGAACTCACCGAAGATCAACCCCAGAGCGAACGGGATGACCGCCAGGAATAACTTGTGGCCCCGGTACCGCAGAATCAGCACCTTGGCCACCCATACGATCAGCAGCGGCAGCCACAGAAGGTTCATGTTCGATCCCGGCGTGCTGGCGAGCGCGCAACCAACCGGGTGAAATGGCCACCAACCGAACTGCATGCGGAGTAACATGAGAAGGAGTGTGAAACCTACTGATGCAACCATGGCTACCACCGCGTACCAGTCGGTGCCTTGGGGGCTCTCAAACCAACTCTGGAGATGAGTGAACGGCTCCCTGCCCACCCGCCGGCTGACGGAGTCCATCTCCGCGTCCATGCCGTATATGTAATAGCAGTGATACAGGCCCCAGAAGGCGGCCAGCGTCCCGATGACGGCCGCCACCATTAGCGCCACGGAAAGCCGCCTATAGCCTATGCCGGTCCTCTGCGCCATTTTGTATCCTTCTAACTGAAAAGGCATCGGATGGGCATGATACTGGCGGCGTAACCACCACATAAGCCCGAGGGCAGTGATGTTGCGAGTGCCCAGGAGGCTGGACCTGGACCGCGTGCCGAGCGAACGAATGATGATCTGGTCGGGGCCCCCGTAAACGAGGTCATGCACTGAAGGTCCCAGCTCTGCCCGCTGACGAGCGCTTCCCGATGGACCAGGAATTGTTGTTGCTTAATGTTCTGGACACGCAGATCACCGATGCCGATAAGCGCATCGCCCAGACCACTGTTGACACCCCCCAGATGCGCCTGTTGCTAACCATCCCCGGCTTCAGTCTGCAAGTGGCCGCGGGGGTGCTGGCGGCTATTGGTGATATTAGTCGCTGCGGTGAACCGGGCAAGCTGGTCAGCTATCTGAGCCTGGACCCGCTGGATAAGCGTTCAGCCGACCAGCCTTTCGGGCCCACTCGCATCTCCAAGCGCGGCCGCTCCCATGCCCGCTGGCTGCTGATAGAAGCCGCTCACGCCACCGTGCGCACCCACGTCATTTGGGCGAGCCAGTAGGCGTTCACGGGCGTCAACAGAATGTCCAGCAGTATGGCGCGCGGTGTAATGCCGCTGGAGGAGTCAACCTTACGCGTCTGCGGCTTCATCGAAAATGCTTCACCTTGCAGGCGAGGATTTCGCCGGCTCAGTGTAGACACCACAAATCCGGCCCCGGGAGAGCTACTGACTCAATCGGCTGGTATGCACCCCGTTTTCCGGACAATGGGCAGGTGGCGGGTCTGGCTTGTCTCCTTGGCGATTTCGACGTGGGTGAACGATTCCTTTCCCACCTCCGGTAGGGGCGTCTCAGGTCTTCCGCTTAACGTAGCTATCTGCGGGGCCCCTATTGCCAGGACTCCCCCCGCATTCCTCTGCCCTTATTATGCCGAATTGATGGTCAAGAGCGCCAGGTCGTCTTGCACTATGTTGGGGAGATAGGCCCTATCATGTGCTCCCGCACGAGTGCCACCGGGATGGTCCCGAAGCTGAGCAATTCGTCATGGAAACCTTTGAGAGTGTAGCTGTTCCCCTTCGCCCGCTCGTAATCCTCGCGTAGCTGGAGAATCTCCCGCTTGCCCACAGCGTAGCTCATGGGCTGGGTCGGCGAGGAGCTGTAGCGCCGCACCTCTTTGATGGCGTTGTCGCGCTCCAGGCGTGCGGTGTCAACGAGTATCCTCACTGCTTCGTCGCAGGTCATCCCTCGCGTGTGGAGCCCGACATCAATGACCACCCAGCACGCTCGCCACAGCGCGCCCTTGAGTTGATACAGTCGTACCCGCGAGTCGCGGTAAAAGCCGGCTTTCCACATCATCTCCTCACAGTACAGCCCCCACCCCTCGGCGAACAGGCTGGTCCCGAACTGCTTCCACACCATTGAATCGACTTGGTTGGCGTGGCAGAGTTGCAAGTGGTGCCCGGGGTACACTTCATGTAAGGCAGTGATAGGCACCCCCCAGAGGCAATGGCCTTGAAGCTGCTGCTCCCGTTTCTCCGGGGACGCAGACTCGTCCGCGGGCGTGACCCAGAAGAAGCCCTTCTGACGCTCCTCAAACGGCGCGGGAGCCACGTATGCTGCATAGGGGATGGTGGCGCGCTTGAAGGGGGGGCGTCTCTACCACCTCCAGCTCTTCGCCGGCCGGAATAGTGGCCAGGCCCTGCTCCCGCACGAAATCACGCGCCCGTTCCATCTCCTAGCGGTACGCCTTCAGCATGCCTTGGGCCGGTGGATGATCTCGCTTGAGGTCGGCTACGATCGCATGCCACGGGCGCCCCGGCTCAATCGTCGCAGCCAGCTCGTGCATCTCCCGCTCGGTCTGCGCGACTATCGCAGCACCGATCTCACGGAGGTCCTCACTGTCGTAGGGGAGCATGTGCTGCGTCCGCAGCAGCCAATCAAACAACTCGCGCCCGATGGCGAAATCGCCGTCCGCACGGGGCCGCAGCTCGTTCCGAAGAAAGCCGATGTAGTCGCCGAACGACTCGCCAGCCATACTGGCAGCCGACACCAGCTTGTCACGCAGAGCCGGGACCTGATGCGCAAACGCGGGCACCATTTCGTTCCAGAACTGCAGGCCTCCCTCGGCCATTTGCTCTGCCCCATCCACCCATACGGCAGGGATGTTGTCGCCGGCGCGCAGGTTGTATTTTACAACTGTTAGCAGCGCCGGCACCGCCTCAGCCCGGGCGAGCAGCAC
>JALGTI010000359.1 GCA_029821455.1 Candidatus Zipacnadia bacterium
GCCGGTAGCCCCTAACGAGGCCATCAGCACCATCTGCAGCAGCCCCAGGAAGTAGAAGGCCACCATCCCACTACTGATCTGTGCAGGGATGAGGTAGGCAACCCCCATTACCATCCAACGAAAGCGTATCCTCACATAGCCCTGCAGGACGTTCCAGGGGGCCTGGTTGAACACAGGGTCGAGGCTGATGTCCTTGTTCCTCATGGATATGTCGGGAAAGCCCGGCACCAAGAAGGAAATGGCCCACAGCGTAGCGTTGAGGAAGGCGACAGAAAAGCCCAGCCACATCAGCTTCTCGCGGAACATGCCGCGGCTGGTGTCCCAGGTGTTGGGCGCTCGCCCCAGAGCGAGGGCCATTTCTGCCAGGGGAAAGGTGATGTGCTCCTGATGGAACCAACGCTTCCGAAACATACCGGTAATGCAGACGGCGGTGAAGTAGAAGAGTAACAGCAACCCGCCCCAGGCGACCAGGGGCCCCCGCCACATTCCCCAGGGCACTTTGGGCAGCCCGCGGGGGCGTCCCTCATACAGATACCGCACCAGGTGCTGCTGACCGGAGTCATCTCCCACCAGGAGCCAGTCAGGCAAGCGGGGTAGTATTTGGTCGGCCCACGGCGGGTGGCCCGCACTGGCATAGAAGGGGACACTGATAAGACCCGGCAGGCCGTAGGCCACCTCTGAGGCAAATGTGATGGTACCAAGCACCATTGCATAGACCAGCAATGCACCGCCGGGATGGATGCCGAGACCTTTCGCAAGTCGGCCCAACACCGGCCCCACAATCCACGCCAGTACCACCAGCAGCAACGGAGGGCCAGTTGGAATCTGGCCCCACGCGAAGGAGCTCCACCACTCGTCGGTGTCAACGAAGAAGCGCACGCGAGAGACAAGCCACCCCATCAGCACGATAAAAGCTAGGCCCAGGACCACGGTCCGGGCGCGGGGTAGCCCGGTCCTGTTATTAGTGACCCCGATCTGGTCTTCGCCCATGGCTCATTGCCTATGCGCCCAAATGGTTGCCCGAAGCCGGCGGACCCTCCAGTCGCACAAACGGAGTGTCACAGGGATGCTTGTTGCATGTTATCAGCATTGGCCCTTTCGCTGCAAACGTGATGAATGCGGTGTAGGTTGGCAGGATGGCCGTGTTCTAGCTGTCGGGTAGCCTTGATTCCGCCATTCACTGCCGTTTGATCAAATGATTTGTGGACAAGGGGTCTAGCCTCCATCTATTTGCACGTAGAAAATACGCCCTTCCCAGGTTGTCAATATGGCCGCGCCATCCGGACCGGCTGTGGCAGCAACTATGGCTTGCCCGAGATTGCAGGCAGCCCGCGTCCGCCCTGTCTCCAAATGCAGCAGACATACCCACCCGTCCAGACCTGCTACAAGAACAGCACTGTCTATCAACACGGGGCGAGCCACCGCGCTGCAACCTGCCTGCTGGTAGGGCAGCATATCCAACAGATCTGGGCCATGGCGGAAGCGCCACACAAATTCGCCATCACTTAGGCATCTGGCTTGTGTCCAACCCTCCTCGGTGTTGAGCACGAGCAAGCTGTCGCTGGCGTTCCAGGCTACGACGCCACCGGAACCTGTATGGCCGGTCCACAGCAGGTCTCCGGTAGCAGGGTCGAGAGCGTGGAGCTGATCCGGCAGACTGGGTACCAAAAGCGCTTGCTCAGTGGCCAGCATGCCCGCCAACGCGTAACCGTACTCGCAATCGAAGGCCCATAACACCTGGCCGTCCTCGATACTGAGCGAGACGACGCCTGATGGCGGCCAGGCGAGCCCCACAACGACACTGGTGCCAACGGCCACCGGTGTGTGGTAGTGAGGCCACTGGTCATGGGCCCATGTGTTGTTGGTGCGCTCGTCTTTGGGGTGTGCCCAGATGTCGCTCGTCCACTTCCCGTTCCGCCATCGCCATCGCTCTGTCCCTGTCGCCACGTCCAGGGCCTGGATGCCGCCGGTTCCAGTTCCGGCTATGACTACGCCGTGGGAGACGGCCGGCCCGTTGTAAACCCACCGCTCGGGGAAGTCCATCAGCTTATGCGACCATACCGTGTCCCCGCTCACCCGGTCAAGTGCAATCAACTCCCCTGGCTGCGTCACGGCGAAAACACAGGCCTCGTTGGCAGCAAGGTTGCCACGCACCGAGCCAGTTGTCGGCGCAAACCATTGACGGCTGCCGTCGTCAGAGCAAAGGGACAGGACGCCAGCCCGGCCGCGGTACTCCTCGTCTGGGACTGGTATGAGAACTTGGCCCTGGTCTGCGAGAGGTTCGCCGCGATGTAGATTAGTGCCGGCTTTCGCTTCCCACAGCAGGGCGATGCCTGACCTTGTCTTTCTCTTCGAACGTCGAACAGAGCACAGAGGAGCAAATCGAGTCTCCGGCTCCCCACTTCCCAACGCCATGAGCCTGAAACCCCTCGGCGTCGTATCAATGCCGCCGAATAGAAGGGGAGGAGTCGCCAGCACCAGTATCGGCCCGTGACGATAGCACTTTGACGAGTGCCAATGCCCAAAGATGACGACCTCTACTCCACGGTCAGCCAGATAGTCCAGCCACTCCCCGTCTGGCGCGGTGTGCTGGGCGAGCAGAATATGCTTGCCGGCGGCTGCCTTCAGGTCGGCAGCTAGCCACCGCCGTTTCATCGTCGCCGCTTCCTCCCCGAAACGGTTGTCCTCGTCCGGATAAAGTATCAGATGCCACAGGCCGCGATCCACAGAGTAATAGGTTGGGCCCATGACCTGTTCCCAGTTGCGCGTCCACGGCGGCTCGCCCTTGTCCACCAGTTCATCGTAGTTGGTGTCGTGCCACCCAGGAAGCGCCAATACCTCTGGAATGGAACTGCGCTGGAACACGCGGTGAACAGCCCTCAGGCTGTCCAGATCGCCCATCTCCGTAATGTCCCCAGTGGCAACTACCAATTC
>JALGTI010000360.1 GCA_029821455.1 Candidatus Zipacnadia bacterium
ACCAGGAAAACAACTATCCCGCTTATTAGAGTAAGTAGTACCACCGGATAGACCAGCGGGAAGGCTGCCTGGCTGGCCAGTTGGGCCAGCTCTTCCTGGTGACCGGTCAGGGAGCGAAGCCCTTCGGAGAGCTTGCCGGCCTCCTCGGCGGCTGCCACTACGCTTATCGCTACAGGTGAGTATATCGTGGGCTGCCGCGCCATCGCCTCACTCAGCAGCCTGCCCTCTTCCACCCGCTTGGCCAGAATCAGCAGGCTCTGGCGCAGGCTCTCACGGGGCGCTTCGGCAGCCAGGGCGCGCAGCGCATCCGGCAGTGAGATCCCGTCTTCCAGCATTGTGGCCAACTGCCCATACACCGATACGAGAAGTCGCTCTGACACTCGTCCCCTTGGCGCACGGTCTTCGACGGTCTCAATCCCAGCGCTAGCTACAGATATCCCCCGGTCCTTGAGCCGCATTAGCGCCTCGGGCAGGTTGCTGGCCTCGACGAACTGCCTTATCCCCTCTGCCTCGTCCGTCACATACCAGAATCGCGCCATTTGCTAGCACCTGCCGATCGCTGTTCAGTTTACCCCAGACCGATTTGCACCGTCAGTCTACCGTGAAAAAGTCTGGTTTCCGAGATAAGGATGCCACAACATAGGCGAAAGGTTCATCACCGCAGACCAAGTATGTCGCAACTTCGCGGCCTGCAGACGGCAAAGCAACAGTTCGGGAAAGGCCTTCAACAGTCTGTGGCGAACCTATCTTCAGCATCGGTTGCAGGCTGAATCGGGGTGTCAAGCGATGGGTGAGTCTCAAGTGGCCCGCAAGAAGCGACCTTTACCCGGCGCGTCTAGCGGTGAACCTCCCGCGGGTGTTACGGCATCCTTATCACAGGAGCGGTGCAGGCAGAAGATAAGCTCTGCACCCCGAATCAGTCCTCTAATGAACCAGCAAGCGCCGCCCGCGCCTGAGAGCGAAACCGATGCTGACCTGGTGGTCCGCTCGCGTCGCGGCTGCCGGGTGGCCTTCGCTGAGTTGATTCGGCGGCACGAGGGTTGGTTGTTGAACCTGGTTTATTCCCTTGTGGGAAGCCGCGAAGAGGCCGAGGACTTGGTTCAGGAAGCGTTCATCAGAGCCTGGCAGCGGCTGACGGACCTGCGCGATGCCGAGGCTTTCGGGGCGTGGCTGCGGAGCATTGCTGTGAATCTGGTACTTGTCGGGCGACGGCGACTAGCCCGGCGAGGCCAACGGGCCGAACTGATACGCGCCGCCCACCGGGCGGCATGCGACGACAACCGTGACACAGACGGGCGGCTTGCCGTGCGGCAATCACTGCTCCGTATGAAGCCAGAGCAGGCAGTGGTACTGGTGCTGAAGGAGATGCAGGGGTTGAGCTACCGAGAGATTGCCGAGACGTTGGGAGTCCCAGTCGGCACGGTGCGCTCGCGACTCCACTATGCCCGCGCATCTTTCCGGCGTTTGTGGGAGGAATGAAGCGAATGACTGAGAAGCGATGCAAATTCGATCATCTGAAACTAGAAGCCTGGTATGACGGGGAGCTGTCGGACAGTCAAGCCGAGAGTGTGTGGGAGCACGTAGAGCGGTGCCCGGTCTGCCGGGACTATGTGGCTGGATTGCAGGACACCCGCAGCTTGCTGGTTACTCAGCCGGCCTTGGAACCAGATCCGGCGTTTGCGGCACGAGTCATCTCCTCGCTGCCACACCCGCCCCAGCCGCACGGGCGCACGCTTCGTCGCCAACTCGCTGCAATGGCTGCTGCGGCCGTGCTGACCGCCATTGTTGCCTGGGTCGGCGCTGCGCTCATCAGCCACCTGCCGGCGTCACAATGGTCAACCGACAGCCTGGCAACGTACACACAAGCTTCTGAACAGCCTCCCGCCTATAGCGGTGCATTGGCCCGCAGGATCTACCAAAACGAAGCATTGCTGTCAGAACCCTGGCCCGAAGAAGGCGGGCCCCAGCTTCGGCCATGCAGTCAGGCTCGTTCGTCTCTGGCCCACGTAAATGCCCTTTGCCGGCGGTGGGACAGTATTCAGTCCCGGGTGGTCTGGGCCCTGATCTGGGCGGTAAGCTTACTGCCTGTCGTAGTTGCGCTGATGTATGCCCTCGCCCACAGTCACGCCATAGCCAGGCGACTCGCAGCTATATTGAGATTCTGGGCTCTTGCCGTGCTCCAGCACGTCTTGTTCGGATGAACATTGCCTGCACCGATATTCAGGGAGTTGCTTAGAAAAGCTGAGCGATGGGAGGCCGTATACGCAAACTCTGCTAGAGGCAGTACCCTTCAGGAGGCAGGAACAAAGGGCCTCTGCTCCGAAATAGCCCCAGGCACAACATTATCCATTGCCTCAGTGGGATCTGTGAGCGCCTACGGGTAAGAAACCGGAGTGCAACATGAAGTGGCGACAGGTTATGAGCGTGATTTGCCTGCTTCTGGGGTTGACTGGAGTAATCTGGGCGGATATGAATGACGACCCGGAGGCCCAGGAACTGCTGGCTAGCTTCCGGGCAATGCAGGAAACAAGCAGATACCTGGACGATAGCTTTGACGGGGAAACCCAGGGGACAATCACCGGGCCGGTTAGCTTCGGGCCGGGGGTGAATGCAAACAAGAATGAGACGGACAAAGCGGCGCTGTTCCCTGAGACGAAGGAGGCTGCCGTCTACATCTACTACGGCCCGTATGTTCCACTGCGTGGCAGGTTCTCACTTGACTTCAAGGTTGATCACTTCCCGCCGCGCAGTTCCCGCATAGGCCTATTCAATATCGGGACAGCCGGCAACAGCACCACACGGCTGAAGGTGGGACTAGATGGTGTCGTGTACGCCGACATGAGCACCAAACGAGGCGTTGTCGAGTTGTTCAGCGACGCCTTGGATCTCAGCAAATGGCACTATGTGGAGTGGTGGTATGGGCCGGAAGGCTCCATACGCCTACAACACAAGCAACGCGTTCTATCTGGGAGATATGCCGTACTGGCACGTTAGCAAGCCCAAGGGCTATTTCTCTGCTGGCGACAGCTTCGTAGGCCTGATTGACAACCTGCAACTGATCAGACTCCAACCCGGAGGCGCAGAATAATGGTTAGGTACACTTGGCTGTTCGTGGTAACAATGA
>JALGTI010000361.1 GCA_029821455.1 Candidatus Zipacnadia bacterium
TAGAGGGAACATGCGGCACGACAATATCGCGCCAGTTGTCGTCAGGAGCCGACTCGTCGCCGCCGTTGGTGCACTGCCAGACACCATTAAGGCATAGAGAGCCACGTACACCGGGGAGCGTCAGGGCCCGTGGCTCAGGATGCCTGGGCGCGGGTTTGCCCGGGTCAGCAGCCAGCCTAGCCGCTAGTTTGGTGTATCCATACGCATAGCTGGCATAGCGCAGGCCGCGCTCCAGATCCCACAGGTCCGCTTGCTCAGGCTCATGCTCAGAGCCATACTCATCAAGTAGATTGGACGCCGCTTCCGCGTATGTATCGGCCAGGCCCATAAACCACTGCACTCGGCGGTCAGTGCGGCTGCTGGCGAAGGTGCCGCCGCGTTCCACGGTCTCTTGCAAATCTGGGGCGTCAGCGATGTTGCTGGCCCGATTGAGAAGTTGCTCCGTGAGGCTGGCGCACTGTCTCAGGAGTTCCTCCTCCAGCGCGGCCGAGGCCTCGCTTGCCTTTGTCAGTGCATTGCCAATCGGGCCAAGGTCACCGCCGCTCCTGGCGTACTCACGTAGCGCCGCGAGAACCGCTTGGCTATCGGCTAGTGCCTGGCCTTGCATCGGTACCCACGCCCGCAAGAACGCACCCCAGAGTTCGATATCCTCGTTTACTTGGGTGGCATAGGCATCAGCGCGACCTGAGAGCTTAGCGATTTGCTCTCTCACTTCGTCAGCCTGGTGATACAGTTCGATGTAGTCTTCATAGAGGGCTGGGTCGCCGGCGTAGTCGCGCTGGCGCAGACCGGCCGTGACGCCATAGATAATCGGTTTGCCTGACAGCACACTAACGCCGCTGACAATGCCCTCGGGATTGGGGTTGGTCCAGGTTACCTCGTGCAGCGGGTGGCCGCCCAAGCGCAGTTCTGTTGGCGTAGTAGCCGCTGTACTGTAGTAGCTGCCCGGCTTGCCCGGGTCCACACCGCCGAGGCTGAACTTCGCCGGCTCGCCAGTAAGCTCGATTGGGGCACTCGAACCATCATCATAGGTGACCTGCAATTGGCTCGGTTCATCTGCCCCGGGGTCGTTGTAGATGAATTGCAGGCTTTCCACCGGTTCGTTGACTGACAGGGCATTTTTGCCGGACCAGCATTGCAGTCCTGTCACATCCCCCTTCACAGGCTCCAGCCAGAAGGGCACGTTCTCGCTGACCTTGAGGCCGCAGGGCATTTCAGCCAGAGTTGGAAGGTATCTACCATACATGAAATCGGCGACACCGAGGTTAATATCGAAAACATGATCCATCGGCACCAGCATATAGTCATTGGCTGCCTCAAAGACTTCGATCTCGTACGCGTGGGCCGTGCCGTAGGCCTGGTAGCTCTCGGGCACAGTAATCTTGACGTAGCGGGCCGGCACAGGGTCGAAGGTCTGCGGCTCCCCCCCATGAGGCGATGGTTCTGTTCGGTCGAGGTCTTCAGCAACTCGCTGCCAGGTCTCCCCACCAGTGGAGACCTCTATGTAGTAGCGATAATATCGCATGCCGTCCGAGTAGAAAACCACGTTGACTTTGTTGATCACATACTCCTTTTCCAGGTCAATGGTCACCCAGACAGGCGTGGCTTTCTCGCCCCACCAGCAGGTAGCGCGGTCGCCATCGTTGGCCTTATCAATGCCGTAGCTGCCCGAATTGGGGGTATTGCTCTCAATGGGCTTGCCGACAGCAATGTTCTCACTTGAGCTCTTCAGTACAGGTATCGCGGGTAATGCCAAGACAGCACCGGCAGTGCATGCGAATAGCATAACAGTACAGACCAGCCGCCGCGTGATCATATCAGAAGCCTCCTTGACTGAATGTCACCGCCACAACCGGGGTGTTGTAGAGTTCACCGGGCGTACGATGAATGCCTTCCTGTGGGCGCTCAAGGAGGTTGACAGAGGGCGGTGTCTGTGGTAGGGTTTGTGGTCACCCCCTCGCGAATTGCGGGGAGGCCAACTATTTGTGGAGAGGACACTGTGAACAGTGGCTGATGTAACTGCACGGGAAGCAATTAGGAATGTCGAGGCCCAACAGGCGCTGGCCGTAGAAGAGGAAGAGGAGCCTGAGCTTGAGGACCGGGTTGTCCGCATAGACCGCACGCGCAAGACCGTCAAGGGCGGGCGGCTTTCCAGTTCGCGGGTAGTTGTGGCAGTGGGCGATGGCCACGGCCGGGTGGGTCTGGGTGTCGGTAAGGCGCGTAACGTGCCCGATGCCATCGCCAAAGCCCTCGCTCAGGCCAAGAAGAAAATGGTTCGCATCCCGATGGATGACTACACCATCCCGCATGAGATTCAGGCCAAGGTGGGTGGCGCGATCATCCTGCTCAAGCCAGCCAGCCGGGGCACCGGCATCATCGCCGGCGGTGCTACCCGGCAACTGATTGAGGTCAGCGGGATCCGTGATATCCTCACCAAGTCGCTCGGCTCGGGCAATGTGTTGAACCGCGCCAAGGCCTGCTTTAAGGCGCTCAGCGAACTGCGCGACCCCAAGCAAGCTGCCGCCGAGCGAGGCAAGAGCGTTGAGGAGGTACTGGGACGGGAAGTCGTGGACCCATACTTGACCGCCGAAGAGCAAGCAGAGGAAGAAAGCGCGGCAGTCCATGCTACCTCCGCGCTGCTGGAAGAAGAACTCGACAAAGAGGAAGTCCAGGAGCAGTAGAGCGGCCCTTCTGGCACGATAGCCATGTGGTTTAGGGGATAACTTCGGGATATCATCATCCCGAAGTTATTGCTTTTGCGGGGGTTGGCTAATCTCTGGCTACGCTTGTCAGACCAGCAAGTGTTCGGGGCGGAACTCGCGGCAGCCGTCGAAGATATCCAGGCGACAATCGGCGGCATCCAGATACCAGTGAATGCTGAAGGTGGACAGGTCAGTATCGGGGCGCTCCACACTCCAGGCTGTCCACTCGG
>JALGTI010000362.1 GCA_029821455.1 Candidatus Zipacnadia bacterium
TCTATCGGGATGCAGATCAACAATCGCGCGCGGATTGCTCAGGGCGATACGGTGCTGATCATCGGCGCCGGCACCATCGGCCTGTGTGTGTTGATGGTGGCGCGCTCCCGGGGCGCGCGGGTGGCCATCTCTGACCTGGTAGCCCAGCGCTTGCGCGTGGCGGCGGATCTTGGGGCGGACCTGACCATCAATCCCGCGCAGACCGACATCAAGACAGCTCTGGACGACTTCACTGAGGGGGATGGTCCTGGGGTGGTCATCGAGGCAGTGGGCACACCCAGCACTTATCAGGATGCCCTGGAGTTGGTGGCAGCCAGCGGCCGGGTAGTGCTGGCAGGCCTGGTGGCCGATGAAGTAAGCTTCCCTGGCAGTACCTTCGTCAAGAAGGAGCTAGACGTGCTGGGCTCTCGCCTGCACGGTGGCACGATACCCCAGACCATCGCGCTACTGGCGTCCGGGGCGGTGGACCCCACGCCACTAATCACGCATCGTACAGAGTTGGCTGGAGTCGAGGATGGTCTGAAGCTGATGGCAGAGCGGCCCGACCAGGTGTTAAAGATTCTTGTTAGCCTATGAGGTAGATTAGTATGTTCAAGATTGTTGAGAGGCGGCAACTTGCAGAGGCTACACATCTGTTCCGGATTGAGGCGCCGGATATCGCGCGCGCTCACCAGGTGGGTCAGTTCATCATCGTCCACGCCAGCGAGCACTCTGAGCGCCTCCCGCTGTCAGTGGCCGATGTGGACCCCCAGGCCGGCACACTGACTATTGTAGTCCAGGTGCTGGGCCATTCGAGCCAGGAGTTGACCCTTTTTGAGCAGGGGGAGGGGTTCAGGGACGTAGTAGGGCCATTGGGCCAGCCGACCCACATCGAGAACTTCGGACAGGCGGCCTTCGTGGGAGGCGGTGTGGGCTGCGCAGCGGGCTTCCTGATGGCCAAGGCGCTCAAGGCAGCCGGCAACTACGTGACAAGCATCATCGGCTTCCGCACCAAGGAACTCATCATCTTTGAGGATGAGTTGCGGCAGATCAGCGACGAACTGCTGGTTACCACCGATGATGGCTCTTACGGCAAGCCGGGCCTGGTCACCGAGGCCCTCAGTGAGGCGCTAGATGCTCCTGGCCTCGACTTCGTTCTCACTGTCGGCCCGGTGCCGATGATGGCAGCCGTGGCCCACACGACCGAGCCGTATGGAGTCAAGACAGTAGCCAGCCTCAACCCGATAATGGTTGACGGCACTGGAATGTGCGGGGCCTGCCGGGTGACCGTCGGCGGCGAGACACGCTTTGCCTGCGTGGACGGGCCGGAGTTCGATGCTCACCAGGTTGACTTCGATGAGCTTGCCGCGCGCCTTAAGATGTATTCTGGCCAGGAGCGCGAAGCGATGGCGCATGGCCCCCACGATTGCAAGCTTGACCCTGTAATAGATAAGTTCAATGAAGGGTAGTCGTTACCCTGAGGAGAGAAAGCATAAGTGGACGCTAAAGAACGCATGCACATTCCGTACCAAGAAATGCCAGAGCAGCCCGCCTCAGAGCGCGTCCACAACTTCGATGAGGTCAACCAGGGCTATTCAGAGCAGCAGGCGCTGGCCGAGGCGGATCGCTGTCTGCAGTGTAAGAAAGCCCCGTGCCGCGAGGGTTGCCCTGTGAACATTGACATTCCTGGCTTCATAGCTATGCTGAGGGAAAAGAAGTTCGCCGAAGCAGCGGCTAAGATTCATAAGGATAACTCATTTCCTGCAATCTGTGGCCGCGTGTGCCCCCAGGAGCGGCAGTGTCAGGCGGTCTGTGTTGTCGGCAAGAAAGGCGAGGCGGTCGGCATTGGGCATCTCGAACGCTTTCTGGGCGACTGGCTGATGGCCCACGAGGACGACGAAGGCGTCCACACCGGTTCGGCTCAGCAGCCCGCGCCAACAGGCCGTAAGGTTGCCGTGGTCGGCTCTGGGCCTTCAAGCCTTACGGTGGCCGGCGAACTGGCACGTAAGGGCCACGAGGTGACCATCTTTGAGGCCCTTCACACCCCCGGCGGCGTGATGGTCTTCGGCATCCCTCAGTTCAGGCTCCCCAAGGAGATTGTGGCCTGGGAGATCGGGCAACTCGCGCATGTGGGCGTGGAGATACGCACCAATATGGTCATTGGCAAAACCCTCACCGTTGACCAGTTGATGGAAGCGCAGGGGTATGACGCGGTGTTCCTCGGCCTCGGGGCTGGCTCACCCATCTTTATGGGCCTGCCGGGCGAGAATCTGAGGGGTGTTTATTCGGCCAACGAATTCCTCACCCGCGTCAATCTGATGCACGCCTACAGAGATGATTATGATACCCCCATCCGCAAAGCCAGGCGTGTGGCGGTCGTCGGCGGGGGCAATACGGCAATGGACGCCAGCCGCTGCGCTATCCGGCTTGGAGCGGAGCAGGTGACCCTCGTCTACCGCCGGTCGCGGGTAGAGATGCCGGCACGGATAGAGGAGATACGGCACGCCGAGGAGGAGGGCCTCAACTTCCAGTTCCTGACCAATCCGGTGCGCTTCCTGGGCAAGGAAGATGTGGAGGGGATGGAGTGCATCAGGATGGAGCTGGGTGAGCCGGGGCGGGATGGCAGACGCCGGCCACAACCAATCGAGGGATCTGAATTTGTTATAGAGGCGGACCAGGTCATCATTGCGATTGGGGCCAGGGTCAGCCCGCTGGCGCCGCTGGCCGCTGCAGGGGCGCAACTCGATGACCGTGGCCATATCATCACCGACCCGGAGACTTTGGCTACCACTCGGCCGGGCGTGTTTGCAGGTGGGGATGTGATCGGCAGCGAGGAGACCATCATTGCGGCAATGCGCGACGGACGTAAGGCAGCCCGGGCGATTGATCAATACCTGTCAACACGTTCGTCCTGACCAGTAGCCCCGGGCCGGCCCAGATGT
>JALGTI010000363.1 GCA_029821455.1 Candidatus Zipacnadia bacterium
GTGGTGGTGATGGCCCGCAGCGTGTCAGAAGCGGGGATGTTGATGACCGAGACGAGCTTCCGCCCCGCCGACCTGCTGACGCTTGTCGCGCCCAAGGCCGCGCTGGGCAATCGCACTCTGGTGGCCCTCAGCCTGGCGGATGGGGTCTTCACCCGCGACCTGCGTGGCAACCTGCTGAGCACCTTCCTCGACGGTCTTAAGATGTCCGATATCGTCAAGCTCGACCGCCACCATCTCTTCATCGCGGTAGCTATCGCGCTGGTCATCGCCCTGACGGTGGGCGGCGCGCTGCACCTGCTGTTCCCGTATGCAGTGGGCGCGGTGACTATGTACGACTGGGTCTATCACGGCAGCCCCCTGATCGCCCCCCAGTTCTACGCTCCCGCCCTGCAAGTTGCCGATGAGTACGACCCCCGGCTGCCGGCGTTTTTTGGCAGCGGGGTGCTCATCGCACTGGTCTGCAGCATCTTTCGGATGCGGTACTCCTGGTGGCCACTGGCCCCCCTCGGCTTTGCACTCTCGGGGTCCTGGAGCATGATCTGCTTTTGGTTCCCCATCTTTGTGGCGTGGCTGCTGAAGAGCCTCATCATCCGCTACGGCGGGATGAAGGTGTATAACACGTTCCGACCGTTCTTTTTGGGATTGATACTGGGGGAGTTCTCTCAGGCGGTGCTGTGGGCCACCTTGGGTGGCGTGTGGCGCATCAATGCCCCCTTCTTCCCCTGGCCGTAATGCTACTTGGCTCGTCAGTGTCGGCGTTCAAGCGTAAGATGAACGGGCGCGAAGCCTACGCTGCACAGCAGGTTGGCCGCGGGCAAATTGGTGTGGCTCATTTTGGCGACAATACGGGGGATGCCGCGCTCCTCAAAGTAGCGGACCGCATACTCCGCCAGGCAGCGGCCCAGGCCCTCGCGCCGATGCTCGGGCCGGATGAACAAACTGCGCACCACCCCATAACGCTCCCCAGTCGCCAGCGTCGTCCTGGTACTCAGCCATAGCCAGCCCACAATGGCGCCGGGATCGTCGGCCAGCGCCAGCACCACCATCCCCTCGGGCTCGCGGTTCAGCGCACGGCGTAGCTTGCGGCGATGGTAGGCCAGGTCCTCAATGGGATCATCAGGGAAAGCCGAGCGAGCCAGTTCCCGTTCGATGACCGCCAGGGCCGGTAGGTCGTCACAGGTGGCCAGCCGTGTTGAGCATTCCGAATTCGATTGTCCCATAATCGTTCACGTGGAACTGTTCACTCTTGCCGACCAACCGCATGAGTTGGCAGTCTATAGGTGAGTATACAATACTTGCGAGTAATGTGAAAACCGGGCAGCGGGCTCGAAGTATGTTGTGTAGCAGAAGGATTCCGGGCGTTGTGGTGGAATATAGTAATACTCCGTATGCATTGGGGAGATGATTATGGCAGAGCTGGGTAACCTGCTGACCGCAATGGTCACGCCGTTTGATGCTGACCTCAACGTTGATTACGACCGCGCCTGCGAGTTGGCGATCAAGCTGATTGACGAGGGCAGCGACGGGCTGGTCGTGGCTGGCACCACCGGCGAGTCGCCAACTCTCAGCGACGAGGAGAAGCTGCAACTGTTTCGCGTCGTCAAGCAGGCGATCGGCGCTGCGTCAGTGGTGGCAGGCACGGGGTCAAATGATCACCATCACACCGTGGAGCTGACCAAGCAGGCCTCCGCGACCGGTGTGGACGCTGTGATGTTGGTGGGACCATATTATAACAAGCCCTCGCAGGAAGGCCTGTATCAGCATTTTGCCAGGGCTGCGGCCGTCACCGACCTGCCGGTCATCGTCTACAACGTACCGGGCCGCACCAGCAAGAACATCGAGGCCAGCACCACGCTACGCCTGGCCGAGGACGTGCCTAATATCATTGGCGTCAAGGAAGCCAGCGGCGATATCAAGCAGATCTCCGAGATCTGCGCCGGCAAGGCCGATGACTTCACCGTCTGGTCGGGAGACGATGGGATGACACTCCCCCTGATGTCAGTGGGCGGAGTGGGGGTCATTAGCGTCGTCGCGCATGTGGTCGGGCGCGATATGAAGGCAATGATCGAGGCCTTCCATAGCAAGGATACTGAAGGTGCCTGGAAGCTGCACCACAAGCTGCTGGGCATCTTCGAGGCCGCGTTCCTGGCCAGCGGCAACCCGCCCTGCATCAAGCGGGCGCTGGAGATTTGCGGCTTCCCGGTCGGCGGTGTGCGCCTGCCGCTCGTTGAAGCTTCTGACAGCGACACGGGGCAAATCAGACAGGTCTGCGAGGCGTTGGGGATAAGCACGTAGCAGGGGCTTCCAGCCTCTGGAGTGTGGAAGACAAGACGCATCGGCAAGCATGCCGATGCTACGCTTGTGGAATCTGTGTTGAGCCATGGAAGACCTACTGGAGGAAATTGCTGCCGAGGTGCGCAGGTGCCAGAAGTGCGCGCTATGGCGCTCACGCACTCACGCCGTGCCTGGCGAGGGCCCGGCTAATGCAGCCATAGTGTTAATCGGCGAGGGGCCTGGGGTGGCCGAGGATAAGCAGGGGCGGCCGTTCGTGGGGCCAGCCGGTCGCCTTCTCGATACGCTGCTACTTCAGGCTGGCCTACGCCGGCCCGATGTGTTCATTACCAATATCGTCAAGTGCCGACCACCAGAAAACCGCGAGCCACACCCCGACGAAGTCGCAGCCTGCCGCGAGTACCTTGACGGGCAGATCGCAGCAATCAACCCTGAGGTCATCTGCCTGCTAGGCCGGCCTGCCACACAGACGCTGCTGGACCCGAAGGCCTCCATCAGCAAGATCCACGGCCAGCCTGTCGAGCGCGATGGTATCCTCTATGTGCCCCTCTATCACCCCGCTGCCGCCTTGCATCGCGACAGCCTGCAACCCACGCTCGTGGAAGATATGGC
>JALGTI010000364.1 GCA_029821455.1 Candidatus Zipacnadia bacterium
CCTCTGGCACGCCAAGGAGCTTACGGTCATCAACTCGCACCCCAGCAGCGATGCCCGCATGCTACCGCGGATGCAGCGGGGCTTGCAGATGCTGGCCGACGGCAAGCTAGACCTCAATTGTCTTGTCACTCACCGGCTGCTACCGGAAGAGCTGGGATGTGTGCCCTCACTGGTCAATCAGCCCGACTTCATCAAGGCCGTCTGTGTCTTCGAGTAGACTGCATCGTTCCGACTGCTTCAGATGAATATCGGGATCGAGTGGGTGCTGACGCCGGCCAGGAGGTCAATGATGATCCACAGCCCCGCCGCGCAGCACTCGCCCAGGATCATTCCCAGGAAGATCGGCCGCAGATGCCAGTAGAGCTTGGCACCGCCGTAGCGGTTCACCAGGCTGGTGACGATCCAGCCCACAAAGGTTGAGAACCACACTGCCGTAATCTGCCAGCCGTATGCCACCAGAAAGCCCAGCGGATGCACCGGCCACCATAGGAACGCGCGGCGGGCAGCCATCATCGCCCACATCATCCCCGCGCCCGCCAGCACCTGCATCTGCTCGATGCGGTTGGCCGGCAACGGATTCTCCAGGCGCGAGACCATCACGTCAAATGGCACCCGGTTGGCGTGGCCAAAGAACCACTTGGGCGAGAGCTTGATGCCGCTGTTATAATAAAAGGTTGGGATGCTGACCAGTATGGATACCACCCCGATCACGATGACTAAGGCCGTCATTATCGTACCCACCAGTGTGCGCGACGGGATGCCGGTGAAGTGGCAGATTTTGAAGGCCTGGCAGATGACCGGCAGCGGGGCGTGCTGGTGACCGTAGGTCATGGAGCGCTCCTGGAAGGCCATTACCGTCAGGTTATTCGCGCCGATGTTGGGCACGCCGGCCAGCTTGACCAGCAGGTCCTGGGGGCGGTTATCGGTCTGCAGCACCGGCATCCCCGAGCTGGAAACCGTGAACGAAAACGCCAGCATGATGACGAAGATAAAGCCAAAGAAGGCCAGCGCCCACCACAGGCTCATCCCTGCCGCCACAGACCAGATACAGATACCGGTCACCCCTCCCACAAAGCCCAGCAGCATCCAGCGGTCGGGGTGCGGGCTGTCTTCGCGCTGTCCTCGTGTGGCGGCAAGCAAGCTGTCAATCATCTGACGGATATTCGCCCGCGCGGCATAGACCAGGAAGACCGCGAATGCCACATACGCCCCCAGTTGCATATTCATCCCCGTGTTCCAGTCACTCATCACTCCGCTCCTGAAGCCGACGGAGCGTAGCAGCATGCGCTGCAAGAACTGGTACCAGAAGAAAAACACGAAGCCCAGCGACACGTCCCGCGGCATCATATAGGCAATGCCGATGGTGCCGAACGAGATGTGGATGCGCAAATCTTGCATCACGTTGAGCGGCTCTTGGACGAGGCCCTTGCCGATGTAGATCCCCGAAAGTTGCAGGGCCGGAAAGGCAGGCCAGAACTTGTTGATGCTGTTAATCGAGTGGATGATGACCGGAATCACAAAGCCCAACCACATCAACTTGTTTTTGAACAGCCGCGTGCGGTCAGCAGTAAGGCCGGTCTCAAAGCCCGCTACGCCCAGCGGGACCTGGGCCAGCGGGTAGGTGAGCTTCTCCTGTTCGATCCAGCGCGTCCTGAAGATGCCGCCCAGGCACAGGAGGCTGAAGAAATAGAGCATCAGCAACACGCCCCAGGCCGTCATCGGCCCGGCCCAGATGTGCCATGGTATCGGCCGGCCCGGTGCCATCCCCTCGAAGATATGTTTGATAGCGTAGGGGTTGCTGACTGAGTAGAAGGGCTTGATATGCTCCATAAACAGCTCTTGCCAGTGGTTCATTGGTGAGGCGTAGTAGTGAGGCGTTGCACTTACCGGAATCAGATACCACATTGCCCCGTTGCCACCAATGGCCACCGTCGCGGCCAGAACACAGTAGATGAGCAGCATCTCACGCCGCCCCCAGCCAGCGCGTCTGGCGAGGCGGTCTGCCAGTGGCCCAATGACCTGGGCAGCCACGATGAGCAACACCAGCGCGCCCACTGGCATGTAGTTGCGGGTCGGGTCAGTGAGTTGACGGATAAGCAGGAGATAAGGGAAGGCCGCAGTCAGGCCGGCGGCGAGGACCAGTGACACGATTATCGCCCAGGGGTGAACAGGGCGCTCCGGTGGTCGGCGCGGTTCTCGCATAGAGTTGCTCCCAAGCACGGCCCAAAGATAGCAGATTACTAGCTGCACGGCAAGCAAGTGGGGCTGGTCGCAGGGGCGAAAATGCGAAGGACTTTGACGCGCCAACAGCGAAGTTAATCTGTGACGCCCTGCAAAGCGAGGCCCTTTGCAGGACATCTGCACTAAAGCCCCACAACCTCCAGCGAGGTGATGACAGAATGAAAGTCTATCTCCTGACTACTAGTGTCTGTGCTCTGGGAACTCTCTGCCTGGTGGCTTATGCGCAGCCGGCAAAGACTGTGGTAACGGAGGCCGGTTGCGCGAAGCTTGCTCTCGACTCTAACAACGGAACCATCACATCCCTGAACATAGCCGGGCAAAACCGGCTTGCGAGTAAGGGAGTGGCGGCTTCCGGCTTCAGTATCTGGGACCACGCCACAGAAGAGGGCTTTGTGCCCCTTGATTGTACGGTTCGCCAAACCGGCGATAATTTGCTCTTCACCTCTAATGCGCTTGAGCTTGACTTTCGGGCTATGCTGCGCCCGGTCCCCGGCGGCTGGGAGATTCGGGGGCGGGTGCAACGCACCGGCGGCGAGCGCTTTCTGAGTATGCGCTTCGGTGTTCCGCTGGATGTGGAGGGCTGGAAGTGGTGGCAGGATATCCTACGCACCAGAAGTATGCACGCAGAGCGCAGTGCCAGTAACGCAGTGCCCAGCGGGCTAGGTTCTGGCGCACAGGACTGGATGCCCTTTGGCGCCATCTCAGGTGAACATGGCGGACTGGGCTACGCGGTGCGGATGGATGAGCAATGGTTCCATCAGACCCGGTACGATGCCGACAGCCACCTCTTTGCCTTCATCGTGGACTTCGCAATGCTGGATGGGCATAGGCGCTTTGCGATGGAAGTGCCCTTTCGCTTCTATCTCTTTGCGCCCGCCGGGCCCTGGGGGCTGCGTGGCGTAGTGGACAGCTATTTCAAGCTCTTCCCCGAGTGGGCCGAGGGCTCGCCAGATGCCCAGTATCCGGGGAGCTGGGCGGCGTGGTCAGACCTGACCAATCAGGACGCTCCGCTGTGCGATTTGGGCATGTACTACCACGAGGGCCCCACTGACGAAGGCTATCTCAGCGACGATGCCCTCGGCTACAAGAGCCTGCCCTACATCGAGCCCAGTATGTACCAGCAGGGCCACGGCGATATGGACCGAGTGCCGACGGTTGAGGAGGCCTGGGCGCGGCTGGAACACAATGCAGCGGCTAAGGATCCTACGGAGGTCGAGGGCTGGCCAGAGGGCGACAGTCGCCGGCAATGGGCGCCGGTGCTAGCCTCCGCAATCCTGAAAGCACCCATCCTGGACGCGGAGGGGCAGCGCATTGCGCCGTCGTGTGGCAACTGGC
>JALGTI010000365.1 GCA_029821455.1 Candidatus Zipacnadia bacterium
AGTACGCACGCCTACGGCAAAGAGGACAATGGCGACTAGCAACACAGTGGCAAGGCGAAGGTCGTTGCTCTTGGCGCTCTCCGAGTAGGTCTCTTCGGTGCTGTTCATGGGCCGCAGTCATCCACTCTTATGGTCACTGATATCCTGGACCCTCGCGTAGTTGGGTCCTAACTGGCTGCCTCTGCATCAAGACTCACTGCTCTGGCGACCTGCTGCCTAGCAACTCCTCATAGATTGCCTGCACACTATTCACATATCCTGAAATCGTGTACTTCTGCAGTACACACTGTCGCCCGGCTTGCCCCCAGGCATCAGCGATGTCCGGGTTATCTCTCAGATACACCAACTCCCGCGCCAGGGTTTCTGCGTCGCCGACGGGAAACAGCCGTCCAGTCACATCGGGCAGTACGATCTCTCTCGCGCCGCCTGCGTCGGTCGCCAGGCACGGCCTCCCACAGGCCATAGCCTCCGTCAGCACTCTGCCGAACGGCTCGTAGGTACTGGGCAACACAAGAACGTCTATGGCGGAGTACAGCGCTGAGACGTCATCCATAAAGGGTACGAATCTCACACAATCCTCCATCTTGTTGGCTTGGACGAATTCGTGTAGCTCCGACTCGAAATTCCCCGTGCCCCTGGTGGGACCACCGACGATGAGGCCAACCATCTGCCTATTGGCTGAAGTGTTGACGATTCTAAGAGCCTCGAGGAATACGTCCTGACCTTTGTGCCGAATAATGCGTCCAGCAACTGCCGCGACGAAATTGTCCTCACACAATCCAAGATGCTGGCGCGTCTGCTCCCGTTTGTGGGCATCATATGCAATCGTCCGCGCGTCCACTGGATTCGAGATGATGTGGACCCGCCTGCCGGCCAGCCACTCCCACGGCCTTGCTGTTGCTCCAGAGTTTGCTACTACTACATCTGCAAGCCATGCGAAGTCCAGCACATATTCTTTGCGCGTGCGCACCGTTCGAACGTGGCAGATGCCTGGAATCCTTTTGAGCTTAGCGACCGGCCCAGCCAGTTGAAAGAAGTCCAGGTCATTGGCGTGCAGCAAATCTATCTTATGTTCCCGGACAATACTGGAGAGCATCTTGCAACTGTTCAAATACCCCCGGACAGTTGAAAGACTAGGATGCGAACGCAGGCTCAAATATCGAAATGGCATCGTGACGACTTCGGCTCCGGCTGATCGTAGCTCCTGAGCCAGCGGGCCTTCCTCGTGAAGTATGACGATAGGCTCATATTGATCGCGCGAGATGTTCCGGATCAGGTCTAGCAGGCTCTTCTCTGCCCCGTACAAGTGAGCAGCCTGGTTGAGGTATCCGATCCTGAACATGGTTGGAGCTTCCCTCAATTCCTGCACGCTGTTACTCCTATGCGCGCTATGGCCTGCAGGGGGCTAGTGCCTAGCCAGTGACCGATAGACACGGCCTGCAAGCCTACGGCCCCATTTGTAGCACAGAAGCCAGAGACGATATACGCCAGGCAGGCACGACGCCATGAAGAGCTGCCACACTCGGAGAGGTGAGTGCGCTGCAAGTTGAGTGGCTCGCCCAATGAACTCTGGCTCGAGGGCTACGCGGTGGACAGCCGCTGTGCGGATAGCCAGCGAGTAGGCTCTTCCGATCTTAGCGTCATACTCAGCCTGGGACAGCAGACGTGGCTTCGAGCCGGTCTTAGGGTTCCACCTTTCCAAAGCAGCGATCCGCGCTTGGGCCAAGCGTAGTGGCCCCTCACCACCTCGTGTGAGGCTCACGACCGTCTGATGATGCACGTATAGATGATCTTGGAGTACCATGAACTGGTAACCATACGCCGTCATGCGTAACAACAGGTCGGTCTCCTCTGCAGATGGCAGTTGGTCATCAAAACCGGCGACCCTGTCGAATGCATCTTTGCAAAATATATAGGATGCGCCGACAAAAAACGACGGTCCTTCCCAAAAGTCGTGAAATGTGAGGGCGCGCACAGTGCCGAGAGGAAACGGCGTGCTTTCCCGGATTTCGCGCCCATTGCATACGCCTATGATCAGGCAAGCCACTCCGCCGATTGCGGGATGGCCCTCGATGACCGCTTTCTGCCGTTCTATCTTTTCAGGTAGCCACTCGTCGTCGGAGTCCAGAAAAGCGATCCATTCGCCACTGGCAGCTTCGGCACCACGGTTGCGGGTCGCAGATACCCCGGCGTTTTCCTGTCGGATGCAAATAACCTGCGGAAACTGCTCTTGTACGATCTCCGCAGTGCGGTCCGTCGAGCCATCGTCCACCACAATAATCTCGTCCACCGGGTGCGTCTGGTTCACGACCGACCGCAAAGCCCGGGCGATCGTATCCTCGGCATTGTAGGCCGGAATCACAGCGCTGATCTTCATCTTGGTCAACTCCTCCCTCTGCGGCCGGTTCTGATCGCCGCTTCGCACAATGACTCACTCTACACTGGCATGTGTAAGGCAACATATGGAGTTATCGGCTACCGTGACCGCACGCTGTTTCCTGGCCTTTATTAGCAAGGCCGAAGTAGATTTTGGCAAGCCGTTGGCCGGCGACCTGTCTGTCGAAACGTTTGTGTGCAATCTGACGACCCGTCTCGCCCATGCGTCTTTGTTCTTCAGGACGTTCTATCATCCACCCAAGAGCGTCGGCAAGAGCTTGCGAATCATCCGGGGTAACCAAGAGACCATTGACGCCATGCTCTACGGCCTCAGGGATACCGCCAACCCTCGAAGCCACTACGGGTAGTCCCGCGGCCATCGCCTCTAAGATACTCAGCCCTAGACCTTCCCATCTTGACGGCTGTACATAAATGTCGCAAGCAGCAAGGACCATAGCCAGGTCAGGCCAGTCCCGGTGGCCCAGGAATCTGACATGGTCTTCTATTCCAAGAGAGTTTCAGGCCCTGAACCCACGATGAGAACAACGAAGGACAGGCCTCTGTCAATCAGGAGTCTTGCCGATCGTAGTAATATGTCTAGGCCCTTATGCTGCTTAACCATTCTGCCTAAGAACCCTATGACAGTCACGTCGTTGGCAAGTTGAATGTCCCTGCGGGCGATAGCGGGCGAAGGAGCATTATCAAAGCTTCGCAAGTCGGTACCCAAATAGAAAGTAGCGGCACGTGAAGGATTAATGTGATAGTGAGTAGTGTGAGCGTCGCGGACATATTCGGAACAGCACAAGACCAAATCTGCCGCCCGCAGCAACAGCCGGTGGACCCAGTACATAGAGATAGTCCCTGGGAATTGGGGACGGTCATGCGTGTGAGCAATGACGGGAGCATTGGTGCGGGCTAAGAGCTTAGCAAGAATGGCGATGCTACAAGTGCCGTCTTGGTGCGCGTGGATAATGTCAGGGCCGATTTGCCTGATAGCTTTGGCAAGTTGTATAGCACGCGCTGGCAGTTCGGGAGCCCACGATGCCGGTTGCCGGGAAGGCGACGTCACT
>JALGTI010000366.1 GCA_029821455.1 Candidatus Zipacnadia bacterium
CAGCACCACCCACGTCATCTCCAGCGCAATAATGGGGGTAGGGATCTCGCGTCGGCTGTCGGGGGTGCGCTGGAAGGTGGCCGGCCAGATCATCATGGCCTGGGTACTGACTCTGCCCATTACCGCCCTGCTGGCCGCCGTTTCCTACGGGTTGCTGGGCTTTTTCTTCTGAAGCAAGCAGCTATTGCTTCCCCAGGCAGGTCATTACGAGATCGCAGACCTCGCGCACTGCCCCATGCCCGCCGCCCCTGGTAGTCACATAATCGGCTGCTTCTCGTACTGTGGGCAGGGCGTTGGCCGGCGCGGCACTGTTGCCCGCCTCGGCCATCGCCGCCAGGTCCGTGATGTCATCTCCCATATAGAGGGCTGCGGAGGGCTTCAGCTCGCGTTCTTCCAGGAGCATGCGAACGGCTTGGCCCTTATCCTGGCAGCCGTCTATCACCGCGCGGATACCCAGCTTCTGCGCGCGCATACGGATAATCGGCGACCGGTCGGCGCTGATCAGCACGACTTCGACTCCAGCCCGCTGGAGTCGCACCAGACCCAGGCCGTCGTGGACATCGAATCGTTTCATCGCCTGGCCTTCACCCGTAAAGTAAAGCCCGCCGTCAGTCAGCGTCCCATCCACGTCCAGCATCAGTAGCTTAATTTCGTGGGGGGGCCATCGCGTTTCGTTCATTAGTCTTCCTCCTGATCGTCAGATGAGGGCAGCACCGGCTCGCCGTAGCCGGGCTGGCTCAGAATCCGCTCTTCGTCCAATTGCAATATCATCACCGGCATACTCAAGCCGGTGGTGAATATGCGAAAGATGTCTTCCTCCGCCAGGTCGCCGACAAGGCACACTTTAGTACCCGAGGGATCCAACTCCGCCTCCCAGCCCAGATCCAAACTTGCCGGATCGGTCACCTGGTAGAACCTGCCATCGGCCAGCCGGTACGCCCAGAGCGCCCCGCCCGCCTGCACCAGCACATAGCGCCCGTCCAGGCACACCCCACACGGCCAGAAGGATGTACTGAGGGGCGGGGTCAGATAATAATAGTGAGCCTGGGCGAAATCCCTGACCCGCAGCCGATAGGTCGGTTCTTCTTTGTCTTCAGGGCCGCCGCCGTGGCCGGGCGCCGATAGCTCGTGAGCAGAGGTGAGGCGCGACGGACGGCTCACCTGCACTTCTTTCATCTCCACGGTCGTCACTTCCCCGGTGGGAAGCTCGACCTTTCGCCACCCGCTCGCCTCACGGTCCTCCGCATAGCTGAAGAAATAGAGAACGTCGCCTCCCACATCCCAGAGGGTGTGCCCGGAGTCGCGGTCGTGGGCGTACACTTCGGCTCCGTCTTGGGCGTCCACTACCGCCACCACGGCCTCGTACTCCTCACCAGTGGGCTGCTGACAGGCAATCCAGCGACCATTCGGCGAGACCTGGGGCCTTTGCACATTATCGGCCAGCCTGCGGGTCTCGTTCTTTTCGATGTCCACGACCCACAGCTCCGGGGGCATCTTCGGTTGCTCGTCGTCCATCGGCATGTGCTCAACGCTCACCGCCAGCCTCCGGCCATCGGGGAACCAGGCCACCTCCTCTGGCCACCCCATACGCTGGGCGCTGGCTTGATATGCTATCCGCTCGCCGCCGGCAGCTATGTCGAATATCACCACGCGCGGTTCCACAACCTCCGTTAGCCACCTGGCGGCTGCCTCCTCCTGCCGACGGGGATCGACAACCATCGGCGGGGGCCGGCGCATGAAACCGAATACGCTCACTCGGGGGGTGGCGCTAACGGCGATCCGTCCTCCCTCCGGACTCCACACCGGTGCCCGGCCAGCCGGCAGCCACTCATCCGAGATCATCCGCATCACTCCGCCGGGCTGGATCAGTACCTGGGGAGTCGGCTGCTCACCGTAGAGCTTGCTGAGAGTTTCGGGATTATTTGTCAGCCAACGGGCTGCCAGCACCCCGCTGACGACAATAGAAAGCGCCAGCAAGAAGGCACAGCCGCCGCAGGCCCATAGGCCGCACTTTCCGCCAGTGCTCATGCGGGATTGCTGGTCTGGCTCGTTTGCCGAATTGTCTGCCGCATTCATCTTAAGTTTGAAGTTCACGGCTGACTGTGATTGTCCTTCTACACACAAATCCCGTTCACCTTGACAAATCAAGCGCTGGCTGGTATGCTAATAGTCACAGTTTCCTACCAGATACTTCACATTTAAGCCATATTTATGGAACACAAACGTATACTGATTATGGGTGCAACCGGCTCGATCGGCCGGCAAACCCTTGATGTCATCAGAAATTACCCTGACCAGTTGCAGGTGGTCGGGTTAGCTGCTAATCGCAACTGGGAACTGCTGGCGCAGCAGGCCCAGCAGTTTCAGGTTCGGGCAGCGGGACTAACCAATGAAGAGGCAGCGCGGGAGCTTAGGGAGGCGGCGCCTGGCCTCACTGTATACTCCGGCGCTGAGGGCCTGCAGGAGATTATTCGCGAACTGGAACCCGACGTGTTGGTGGCGGCTATTTCGGGCCTGGCTGGCCTGCCGCCAATAATGACAGCTCTGGAGCAGCGCTGCGATGTTGCCCTGGCCAACAAGGAGCCTTTAGTGGCCGCCGGTCAATTGGTGACGACGGCAGCTAATCGAGCCGGCACTCAGCTCATACCAATTGATAGCGAGATTTCAGCCGTTTTCCAGTGCCTGCAGGGCGAGCAAATAGAGGACGTTGAGAAAGTCCTGTTAACCGCCTCGGGGGGACCTTTTGCTGACTATGCGAAGACACAGCTATCCAAGGTTACTGCCCAGCAAGCTCTGGAGCATCCCACCTGGCAGATGGGCCCGAAGGTGACCATTGACTCGGCCACGCTGATGAACAAGGGCTTTGAAATCTTCGAGATGAAATGGA
>JALGTI010000367.1 GCA_029821455.1 Candidatus Zipacnadia bacterium
AGGTTGAGGGCGAAGCTGATCAACCCCCAGACGAGAGTGAGGTGGCCTGAGCGCGCGTCATCGCTGCAGGTTGTCGCCGACGATTGCCTGAACAGGGCTTGACAGATGCGGACAAGCTTGTCAGAATACTAATGCCGGGGGCAGCAGAGAAGCTGAATGCTGTTGCCGCCGGAACAGTGTCGTATGAATACCAAAAGGTAGTGACGGGGAGGAGTAAGCCCCAAACGGGGTCTCAGAGAGGGGAGGTCGTCGGCTGAAAACCTCCCTGACCCACGCGGAGCCGAAGTTCGCCCCCGAATCGCAGGCTGAAGCGCCATCGTCTAATGGCGTGTGTAGGCTGAGCCGGCTGCTTGATCCACCGTTATACGGAAGCCCATCTAGTAGGGTGGTACAACGAGAGCCTCCAGCTTTCGTCCCTGGGACGAGCCGGGGGCTTTTTGATATAGCCAGCTTTGACTGCCCTAAGGCAAACACGATACACTGGGATGTGGCCGTCTATGGATGATGAACTCAGACAACTGGCCGAAGAGGCCACCGCTGCGATTGTACAGGCTACCGATGAGAAGCAGCTTGAGGCGGTGCGAGTCAAGTACCTGGGCCGTAAGGGCCTGCTGAGGCAGCTTCAGCAAGGCATGAAGGATGTGCCTGCTGAGGACAAACCGCGTGTGGGCAAGCTAATGAACGAGGTCAGCGAGCAACTAAAGGCTGTCTTTGCGCAACGGCAGGAGGAATTGGCAGCCGGCGAGCCGGCCCTGAGGGTGGATACCGAGAGCGTGGATGTGACTCTCCCGGGCCGTAATGTGCGTATCGGCAAGCGACATCCGCTGCTGGCTGCCCTCGACCACATGATCGAAATCTTCCTGGGCCTGGGCTTCTCGGTGGTCGAAGGGCCGGAGGTCGAGAACTACTACTACTCGTTTGAGGCGCTTAACTATCCCGACTATCATCCAGCGATGGACGAGCAGGCGACGTTCTATGTATCGGATGATGTGCTGCTGCGCAGTCAGACCTCCACGGTGCAGATACGAGCGATGGAACAGACACAGCCCCCGGTGCGGATAATCGTGCCAGGCCGCTGCTTCCGTCGGGATACTGTAGATGCTACTCACTGCCATACCTTCTATCAGCTAGAGGGACTGCTGGTGGATGAGGGTGTAACCTTCGCGGACCTCAAGGGCACACTGGAGGCGTTCGCCACGGGGATGTTTGGGGAGAAGTGCCATATGCGCTTCAGGCCAGATTTCTTCCCCTTTACCGAGCCCAGCGCCGAGATCGCTCTGACCTGCATCCTGTGCGGCGGAGAGGGCTGCCGGGTCTGCTCGCAGACCGGCTGGGTGGAGGTCGGCGGCAGCGGAATGGTAGACCCCAATGTGCTGGAGAAAGTCGGCTATGACAGCGAGCGTTACACCGGCTTTGCCTTTGGTATGGGGGTCGAGCGGCTGGCGATGCTGATGCACGGCATTGATGACATCAGGCTGTTTTACAGCGGCGATATGCGGTTCCTGAAGCAGTTTTGATGAACTCGCGGGCGAACGCACCTTGATTGTGTTCACCAAGCGATTTGGCGTATGGCGGGTGTGTAGGGGCGCGATTAATCGCGCCCACCAGGGAATGGCATACGGGAGCGTGATGAATCACGCCCCTACAGGAGATCAGATATATGCGTGTACCGTACAACTGGCTAAAGGAATGTGTTGAGACTGACCTGTCCCCTGAGGCGATGGGTCAGGTCCTGACCATGGGTGGCCTGGAGGTGGAGGAGATTGAGGAATGGCAGGATGAGGCCAGCGGCGAGACCGAGCCGGTGCTGATCTCGTCGGCAACCCCCAATCGTGGCGACTTACTTTCGGTGGTGGGCACAGCGCGGCACCTGGCCGCTATTACTGGCTGCCCCTTCAGGGAGCCATCGTACTCGAGCCCAGACATCGAGAGCGCGATAACAGACTCGACGCGCGCCGAACTGGGACCTGTTACAGTTGAAATAGTTGACGCCGAGGGCTGCCCGCGCTACTCAGCGCTCCTCATTGAGGGGATAAAGGTGGGGCCGTCCCCTGATTGGATGCGGATGCGACTGGAAGCGGCGGGTGTGCGTGCGATCAATAATGTGGTTGACTGCACCAACTACGTGATGTGCGAGCTAGGCCAGCCTCTGCACGCCTTTGACCTGCAACTACTCACCGACGGCCATATCATTGTCCGCAAAGCCCACAAGGGAGAGACGATTATCACGCTTGACGGGGTCGAGCGCGAACTGACCGACGCGGACCTGCTCATCTGCGACCCGCGCGGGCCGGTGGCCCTGGCCGGGGTGATGGGCGGGGGCAGCACCGAGATGCACACCGGCTCAACCAGTGTACTGCTGGAGGCTGCTCACTTCGACCCCAGTACCATACGGAAAACCAGCCTGCGCCTGGCCCTGAGCACCGAAGCCAGCTATCGTTTCGAGCGGCACGTGGACCCCAACTTGACCTTGCCGGCGCTGGCACGGGTCGCCGAGTTGATCATCCAGACAGCCGGCGGGGAGGTCCGCGGCCCGGTCATTGACGTGAAAACCCGAGACTTCGACACCCGCGCAATCAGTATGCGACCGGCTCGTTGTAACGCCTTGCTGGGCACTAACATTGCTGCAGAGCAGATGGCGCAGTACCTACAACGAGCAGGCTTTGAGGTCGTGCGGTCAGATGAAGGTCTGATTCAGGTCGCCGTGCCGACCTTCCGGCTAGATGTGGAGCGGGAAGTTGATTTGATTGAAGAGGTCGCCATCATCCACGGCTATGACAATATCCCGCTGACCATTCCCGGCAAACTTGCCGGCAGCGCTGTGCTGCCTAGAGAGCAAAGGCTTGAGCGACGAGCCAGCCAGATACTGCGGGCCTGCGGTCTGAATGAGACCATCAGCTTCTCGATGATATGTCCCCGTGACCTGGCGCGGATGGGGTACGGCCCGGATTCCCCGGAAGCCAACTGCCTGCCCCTGGCCAGCCCAATGAGCGAAGAATACAGTGTAATGCGCACGACACTGCTGCCGGCGTTGCTGGGCGCTGTGCAGCATAACGTGAACCAGCGGGTCCTGGACGTGGCGTTGTATGAGATTAATACCATATACGTGCCGCAAGGGGAG
>JALGTI010000368.1 GCA_029821455.1 Candidatus Zipacnadia bacterium
CTGGCTGTCGCTGTGGGCAGCGCTGCCCCCGAGGCCTACCAGCTTGACGACGAAGGCTTTATCCGCGATTGGCTGGTGGCTGGCCCGTATCCCAACCCGCAAGCCGAGCCGGAGCCGGAGGGCTTCGCCAAGGACCTCCTGGCCCACATGGGCGGGGAGGCGAATATCGTGCCCTATCCGGGGCTGGAGGACGAGGCGGTGTTTACCGCCGACAAAGCCAAGCTGATGGCTGGGATCGGCGCTACCAACGAGTGGGGTTTCACGGAGACGAAGAGGTTTCCGGTAACCTGGACCCCGTTGCATTGGGAGGAAGAGGAGCCGATAATCTCGCTGGACGAGCGCTACGAGGCGGTCAATGACTGGATTGCCACCTTCGCCGCGTGCTGGGTCGAATCGCCCAGTGACCGCTCCGTCCTGTTGCGCGTCGGAAGCGATGATGGCTACAAGCTGTACCTCAACCACGAGCTGCTCGGCGGCTTGACGCTATCGCGGGCAGCGAAGCGCGACCAGAACACCCACCCGGCGCGGCTGCACGAGGGCCTCAACCTCATACTGCTCAAGATCACCGAACGCACCGGGGGCTACGCCTTCTGTCTGCGCATCACCGACAGCAAAGGCAAGCCATACGATGACCTGAAAGTGGTTCTTACCCACCCGGCAATGGAGTTTGCGCAACGCTGCGAGAACTTAGATGTGGTTGATGTGGTAGACCGGGAGGGGTTTGCCAAGATCCGTCTAGGCCAGGAGCCGCGCTTTCCCGGAAAGATGGCACTGGCCATTCACCTGGGCCTTGCTGAGCCAAGAGCCTGCCAGGTGCTGGTGCTCGTTACGGACGCCTCGGACCGGGAAGTCTTCAGCAAGTCATTTGAGGCTGATCTCAGGCCGACTAAGGCTATCCCTGTCGAAACGAATGTGAACATCACTCGTCCGGGCGATGTGAACGTAGCTGTGATGGTAAAGGACGCTAAGGGGGAGGCGGTGCTCGCACATCTCTCCCGGACCTTTGAAGTGCTGGACGTGGAGGCCTTACGGCGGGAGCGGGAGGACCTGCGACGGACCCTTGCAGATCGCAATGATCGCAAAGCCGCTCTCGAGGCGCAGTTGGTACAACTCAAGGACAAGGTCGCTGCATTGCGCGAAGAGGTGGCCGGCCAGTATGCAAGAGTCGAGGAACTCTACGCCCACCGCCGTGAAGTGCTGGCCGCGCGATATGGAGAGGAAGGGCGCTCCATTGATGAACCGTTTGCGCCGGCGGCGAGCCCACGGGAGACTGTTTGCCTAAATGGCGACCACTGGGAGATCGTGGGTGCCATTTCCTTGGGCGGCTACAAGATTGACGACACGCAGCCGCCGCACGAGGGCTGGGAGCCAGGCTGGGTGCCGATGATGGGGGTTGAGAGGTACTTCCGGGGCTACTTTTTCCCCGCCTCGGGTGAGGGCGGGCCATATGGGCCGACCAAGCTGCTGAAGTCTGCTCCGGAGGGATGGAACCTGTCAGATGCCCGCATTGGTGACGGCTTGTGGTACCGCACAACTGTTGAGATCCCGGAGCGCTGGCAGGGCCGGCGGGTCTTTTTCAACACGGAGTATGCTTCCTACAAGCTGTTTGTCTTCCTGGACGGCCAGCTCTGCGGGACTCACAAGGGCTGGCCGGGCCGTATTGAGATCGAGTTGGCCGGCGCCACGCCGGGCGAGCATGAACTCCTCGTTCTGGCGGTGCGTGCCCGCGCCTATGGCGAGAGTCCACGCCAGCTCAATCAGTTCTACGGGTTGATCGGCGACGTGTTCCTCACCACCACGTCTGACGTTAGAGTGAGCGACACCTGGGTTATCACGAGTTGGCGCAATGCCAGTATCGAGGCGCGTATCTGGCTGATTAACCACGGGAAAGAGGCGCGTACGGTCACTGTTGACGGAGAGGTAGTGCGAGCCGGGCGCACCCGGCTACGGTTGGGCAGCAGTGAGGTCGAGTTGCGCCCAAATGTGGTCACCGAGGTGCGATTCAAGCGCCCCTGGATAGACGCGGAAATGTGGGGAATCGGCGGCGAATATGGCGCTCCTACTCTTCATCATCTCGTCGCCACAGTAAAAGACGGGGAGGAGGTGCTCGACCAGCATTTCACCCGCTTCGGCTTCCGCGAATTCTGGAAAGAAGGCTTCCACTTCTACCTCAATGGCAAGCGTGTCTTCATCCAGGGTCAGAACGGCGGCGACCTCAGCAGCCGACCCCGGCAGGTGATCTGGCAGCACGTGCTACGCGACAGTTGCAACGTCAACGCCATCCGCACCCACTTTGAGTTCCAGCAGGGGATGTACGCGCGCGTGGCTGACGAGGTAGGGATGTTTATCCTGCCTCAGTGGTATCCGAGACTGCAGATCAGGGGCCGCCCCGGCGATGATGAGCACTACTTGTCGGTGGAGGAATTCCTTACGACCGAGGAGCACCACGAAAACCTGCGCCTGTACGCCAACTGGGTCAGGTGGCTGCGCAACCATCCCAGCGTGGTCATCTATTGCACCGACAACGAGATCTTCACCCAGTCCTGGGACACGCCGGATAAGCTCGAGCGGAACATTCGCAACGACCGATTGGGCGCGGTATATGGGCGGTGGGTGAAGGCACTAGACCCCACGCGCCTGGTCACCCGGGATGGCGATGAGGGCACCTGGGGCAAGCTGGGCAAGTGGCAGGAATATCCGCCGGCCGACATTGCTAACTACCACTATCCCGATTTCAATACCCGCGACCTGGTTGAGAACTGGGAGTCGCTGTACGAAAAGCCGGCCCTGTTTGGCGAGACCCTTTACTGCAGCTATGGAGCCTGGAACGCCTGGATTGACGCGATACCGACCCAGGTGGCCGCTAAGGCCAACCAGTGCCG
>JALGTI010000369.1 GCA_029821455.1 Candidatus Zipacnadia bacterium
ATCTCTTCAATTCCCTGCTCTACGCTTACGGACATAGGACACCTTAACTCGCTACTGGACATGTCAAGATCAGCATGATTAGGCGATTGGTAGGCGCGTGATTCGTCACGCCCACATTCGCGCTCCCCTACGGGGCGGCGTACGCAAGCGCCGCTCGCATTTGCTCTTCTGTGACTCTATACTGTTCACAGACTTCCTCGATAGACATTCCCCCGGCCAGAGAACCGACTACGATATGCACTGCCACGCGGGTGCCCTTGATAACCGGCCTGCCGCCTTGAATCGCGGGATCAATTGTTATCTCCTTGCTCAACTTCATCACCTCTCGCCTCTTCTCACAGTTCCGCCAACTGCATACATCTTACTATACTCTTGCCACTTCGTCCAAGGCTCGAAAGGCTGTGCCTCGAAAACGCCAGTCTCTCGTAGCCAAGACTATGGGTTCCTCGGCTAGTTCCTGTCCCGGCGAGACCAAATATAGATGAACTCCGCTCTACCCGTTCTTTGTACCAATTCCTCACCTCGACATACATACTCCCGTGTATTCGGGTCAAGCCGGTCCCCGTTGGGTGCCACACGTACATTGATCACAGCATTATGGCCCAGCAGATTAGCAAGCGGCTCACCCAACGGATGATCCCAGTCTTCATCCACCTTAACTTCAAAGGATATCGTGCCAGAATCTCTCTTCTCATAGAGCAGGTCGAGACGGTGCCCCCACCAGAAAGCGTGTACCATTGTCGAGCTGCACGAAGCATGATATCCGAAGGAGTTCATAATTGGGCTGAGAACCTCATCTATCGCGATTTCTGTCTTCGGGGAGCTGCATCGCGGGATATTACCTCCGCCTCCTGCCCGTACCAATGCTTCGCTTGCTTGGTCAGCTATGTCGCTCAGTTCTGGGATTACCTGGCCGGCCGCCCACTGATGATTCGGGCTGAATTCTCCCACTATGTCCTCCCGGACATCTACAAAGGCAACCTCAAATACATGCCATAGTAGGCCTTGCCAACGCTGACGTAGGCCCGGGTGTCTGGCGGGGTCTCTGCTGGAAGTTGTCTTTTCCGTTACGCAGCCAAGCGCCAGGCAAGGGGCTTGAAAACGCAGGCGTTGGTAGATCGCGGCGTCCGGCAGATTGTAGGCTTCTGACACGAGATCCCGTTTGAGTATTGGAAATTGCCTCCGGCAAGTAGGGCAACAACCAATGAACAGTTCAACCTGTCCCTTGCCTGGGCCGAACCCGCCGCGCACATACGCGGGAGTGTCGCTCAGGAGGCCCCGGATGTCCTGGTCCTGTAGTTGCTCCGCGAATTGTCTTACGCCTTCCTGACACATAACTGATCTTGCTGGTGCTGCGCAGCCGTACCGAGTACCTGCTCACTCAATGCCGCTCATAGAAGCTACGGTCTCGGCAATCTCCTGAGGAGATCGGCCGCCAGCGCGCAACTCTCCCAGATCCAACCTATCCCCGTTATCCCAGTAAGCAACACCGCTGCTGCAAAGCCATGCCGGCCCAACGCGATGCACAGCTTGCGTTGGGCTTTCCTCAGCCGCCTGCATTGCTTCTAAAACCAATCGGGGGACCTTTAGATATTCGTGGGCCACGATGGCAAGTCGCCATTGTGCCGCCAATATCCCCACAACTTGCCACGTTAAGAGATACCTCTCACTGTCCACGTCCTGGCGTGTATTGTGCCAAGCGTCTATCAGTTCCGCGAAGTCAGCGAAGAAACTGTCAAGGTCCAAGCGATACTCGTACCAATATAAGAGCTCGTCTATATCGAGCAGTCTTGAATTGGAATCGGGGTGTTCCCATTGTTGGCCGGCACCCCACGCGGGGAGGCCAATCCGGTCTTGGTAGATAGTGAGAGAGTACTTACTATGGACGTGAGACCAATACAGTGGTCGCTCCTGGCGGTCACGCACGGCCAAACTGTAGAAACTATAATACAGGAGACCAACACCCTCCCTGAACCAGCCAATGACCCCCAGACCATGTAACTTGTGGTACTTGGCAAGCAGAGCATTGACTACATCCGGAATCAGGCGTGTGTTGGCCTCTTCCAATTCATTTCCGTTCCTCTGCACTCGACACAGCCACATTCGGACCGCCACGATCCGGCCGAGCAGACCAGTTACCGCATCTTTTCCCGCAGGCACCGCGCGCTTGCGTTATCCACCCTCCCCTACACAAACCCGTGCTCGCTCAGGAATTCCTCGGTCAGGTCGCTGTCAGTGAGGCCGCGCTGGGCCAGCATCCGCTCCACGTATTTGGCCAGGATGTCAGCTTCGATATTGACCGCCTCGCCCGGCCTGAGACTCTGCAAATTCGTGTGTTGCAGCGTGTAAGGTATGATAGCCACCGAGAAGCTAGCCTCGCTCACAGCAGTCACCGTCAGGCTGATGCCGTCCACGGCGATGCTACCCCGTGGGGCGAGATAGACCAGCATCTCTACCGGCATGGAGAAGCTGAAGCGTTCCGTCTCGCCCTCCGGTGTGCGACTGAGCAGTTGCCCCACGCAGTCCACATGGCCCTGGACGAAGTGCCCACCCAGCCGGTCCCCGGCGCGCATCGCTTGTTCAAGGTTGACGAGTCCACGTGAAAGCGCAGGGCGTCACCGGAAACATCCTCTACGGTCAGGCAGATGCCATTGACGGCGATGCTGTCGCCGGGTTGAACCTCAGTTGAGATACCCGGCGCACGAACGGTCACGCCCAACCCCGCTGCAGCAGGCTGGATGGCCTGCACTGTGCCGACTTCCTCAATTAGTCCTGTGAACATAAGCGCACCGTCAGCAGAATATCATCGCCGAATCGCTCAACATCATCAATACTCAAGTGCAGGGCCTGGGCCATCTGAGCAATGTCCAGCCCCACCACTGCGTCCAGAGCCTGAGCATCGCCCAGCAGCTTGGGCGCGTAGAAAAGCAGTAGCCGGTCCACCAGCCCGGCCGCAAGCAGGCTTCCCGCCAGACGTGGCCCTCCCTCGCACAACAACCCCATTACATCGCGCCGGCCCAGCTCAGCCATCAGCGCCTGCAGGTCAACGCCGCGATCATCCTCAGGCAGCGCTACCACCACAGCACCGGCCGTGCGCAGTGCCTTCACACGCTCTTCAGGCGCACTCTGGCCCACCGCAATCAGACAGCCGGCCTCGCTATCTGGACCGATGACTGCCGCATCGGCAGGGGTGCGAGCCTGTGTATCCACCACTACCCGCAGCGCATCGCGGCCCTCATCGCCCGGCAATCTAGTCGTCAACGCCGGGTTATCAGACAGCACCGTGCCGATGCCAACCATCACCGCATCATTTTGGTCGCGGAGTTGGTGCACATACTCCCGTGCCTGCTCGCCCGTAACCCACTTCGAATCGCCTGTGCGCCCCGCTACCTTGCCATCCAGGGTACAGGCCAGCTTCAGCGTGACAAAGGGCAGGCCGGTCCGCTTGTGCTTGAAATAGGCTTCATTGGTTCGCTTGGCCTCATCGCCCAAGAGGCCGGATATGACCTCAACGCCGGCGGCTTTCAATATGGTCTCGCCTTGGCCGGCAACGCGCGGGTCCACATCGCTGCAGGCATAGATGACCCGGGCGATACCAGCCGCAATTATGGCATCCGTGCAGGGCGGCGTGCGCCCATAATGGCAGCAGGGCTCCAGCGTGACATACAGATCAGCGTCCCGGGCCGCTTCTCCGGCCGCTGCAAGTGCTTCTATCTCTGCGTGAGGCTGGCCGGCGGCATGGTGCCAGCCCTCGGCGACCACCTGCCCATCACGGACTACCACCGCGCCAACAGCCGGGTTGGGAGCGGTGCGTCCCAGGCCACGCCTGGCCAGCTCCAGAGCCCGGCGCATGTGTGAAGCCTCTATCATTGGCTCTCTACAGGCTCTTCCGCGTTGTTGTTTTCCTGCTGTTTTTGGCGGGCACGCGCCAGGCTCTCCTGGAGTTCGGCCATCTGCCGGTAGATCTCGGCCTGCGCGCGGTGTCTCGCCCGCTCCACCAAGCGGTAGTCAGCCATAGCCAGGATGACTACCGCAACCGTCCCCAATGCCAGCAGCGACCAGTAGACGATGAATAAGGCCCCGTGGGCGCGTAGATACTCTGTATCGCTGAACTGCAGGAGGCCGACAAAGATACCGGTGATGATTGCCAGGACGACCAGGGCAGTCACGACGCGTAGGATCAGATGCGAGCCGCTGATGAGCTGGCGGCCGTGGAAATACTGCAAGACTTGAAAGACCATCATCACCACCACCGCTACTGCGGCGGCAATGAGAAAAACGCCTGCGCCATACGGCACCTCAATCGCCCCTCACTGCGCTGATAATAGCACATTGCTCTCTGCGCAATCAAGCAGCCACAGGCGGCTGAATCAGCGGCGGCGTGCGCGATTGTGGCGGGGAGCAGGCTGATAGGATGATTAGGCTGTACGCTCCGTGCACCGAAGGGTTGTACGAATCATCCTGTCTTCCCTGACATATGCACGGGCACGCGTATGCCCAGAGTGTACGAGTCCCCGATTGCGTGCAGAAATTCAGAAGTCCTTATGCTATCCTCCAGAGGACAAATAAGCGGCTCGTCCTCTTGAATGGCATTTATGATATTCCGGGTCCTTGTCCTGTCGCCGTGGCCGGTATCTTTGTCTGCCTCAATAACTGTTTCCTTATCCCTTTCTATCAGCGTGCCAGTATATTCCCCTTGCCTGTTCACGACAGTGTGAATAGTGCCTTCTGTGCCTTGAATACACAGAACTGTCGGATTCTGCAATCCCCAACTCGAAGTCACACCTGTTGTCAGTATGCCCATTGCCTTGTTCTCAAAGGCGGTCAACGCATAGACCCCGTACTCACTGTGATAGGCAAAGACTTCTTCCACTTCACCGAATAGATACCGTGACAGATCAAACACATGTGTTGGCCCGCATGCTTGAGAGCTGGGTATATACTTCCCGCCCTTGTCAGCCAGGTGCTCTGGATGAGGGACACCCTCTTTTCTTAGGTATTCGGGGTCAAAGGGATGCTCCCAGGTGAATTGTCCAGAAATGAGGTCACCAATTCTCCCCGCATCTATGAGCCTCTTCACCTCGATATTCAATGGATAGTAGCGTAAAGAATAGGCCACAGCGACTTTTGGGTCTGGATACTTCTGGCGATAAAACTTCAGCCTCCTGCATTCCTCCAGGTCGTATCCAGTCGGTTTCTCCACCACTATGTGTTTGCTTGCAGTAAGCGCCTCGATGATCTGCGGAGTATGAAGATGGCTTGGCGTGCAGATATCCACAATATCTATTTCCTCACTCCTAAGTGCATCTTCATAATCAAGATCCATTTCCGCCTGTGTATTACGCGCCAGACTGACTTCTACGTCCACAAGCATCGCAACTTCTGCATCTGAACTGTCCTGCCACGCTCTGATATGCCCTCTGGCAACGTTGCCGCAGCCGATAATCGCTACTTTCATTTTCGCTTGGACCATTCTTCCCTCTTGTTCTTATCCAGTATCATACGGACTTGAAGGCCCTGTTA
>JALGTI010000370.1 GCA_029821455.1 Candidatus Zipacnadia bacterium
TATCGCACCTACGAGCGGCGTCTCAAAGACAATAACGCGCTCGACTTCGATGACCTGCTGATGCAAGTTGTGAGGCTATTCGAGAAACACAAGCAGGTCCTGGCCAAGTACCAGCAGCGCTTCGGGTATGTGCTGGTGGACGAGTATCAGGACATCAACCGCGCCCAGTATCGCTTCGTGCAACTGCTGGCCAAGCAGCATAAGAACATCTGCGTGGTGGGCGATGATGACCAGAGCATCTACGGCTGGCGCGGAGCCAATGTCGGCATCATCCTCGCCTTCGAGCAGGACTGGCCGAAGGCCAAGGTCGTCAAGCTGGAGCAGAACTACCGCTCGACCGAGAAGATACTGGAATGCGCCTACGAGGTCATCCGCCACAATAAGGGCCGGGCCGACAAGAAGCTGTGGACCGAGAATCACCCCGGCGAAAACGTTGTCTGCTACGAGGCGGTCAACGAGGACGACGAGGCTGAATGGGTGGCCGGGCTGATCCGCGCGCAGGTGGCCAGCAACGCAGCGCAGTACGGCGACTTTGCGATTCTGTACCGCACCAATGCGATGTCCCGGGCCTTTGAGGAAGCTCTGATGAACGTCCGCATCCCATACGAGATTGTGGGCGGGGTGCGGTTCTATGAGCGCGCCGAGATCAGGGACATCGTCGCCTATCTGCGCACCATCTACAACCCCGGTGATAGCGTCTCACTGCGGCGCATCGTCAACAACCCGCCGCGTGGCATCGGGGAGCGTACCCTGGCGGTGGTTGACCGCCTCGCCCATAAGCAGTCCATACCCCTGTACGAGGCCATCCCGCTGGCCGCTGAAGACGAGAGTCTGCGGCCGCTGTCAAGGCAAGCGTTGGCAGACTTCCACAACCTGATGGCGACGCTGCGTCAGCAGGTAGAGCAACTGCCCCTAACTGAACTTGTGCGCAGCGTGGTGGAGCGCAGCGGCCTGCTAGAAAGATATCGGCAATCGGCCAGCGCCGAGGATGCCGGGCGCGCCGAGAACCTGGAAGAATTCGTCACCTTTGCCCGCCGCTTTGAGGAGCGAAGTGATAATCCCTCCCTCGGCGCCTTCCTGGAGCACATCGCCCTCATCTCCGACATTGATCAAGCCGAGGAGTTGGACAGCGCCGTCTCGCTGATGACGCTGCACAGCGCCAAGGGCCTGGAGTTCCCCGTTGTTACAATCGTGGGTCTGGAGGAGGGCATCTTCCCCCACGAGCGCTCGATGGGTGATGAATTTGAGCTGGAGGAGGAGCGCAGACTGTGTTATGTGGGCATCACCCGCGCCCAGCAGATGCTCTACCTCACCCACGCTCATCGGCGCACCATCTACGGCAACACCCAGAAGATGCAGCCCTCGCGCTTCCTGGCCGACCTGCCCAAGGAACTGGTGGACTGGCGGATGGAGCTGTCAGGTGCGCCCGGGCCCCGTCTCTTAGCGCTTGAGGAGCAGGTCAGCGAGCAGCTACCCATCGGCGGACGCAAGATTGACCTGACCGAGATCCTCTCGCGGGTCAAGGCCAAACCCACGCGGCGGTCAAAACAGGAGACCAAGCAAGTCGAGGGGGCGGCCTCGCAGCCCCACTTCGCCAGCGGCGAGAAAGTCACCCATCCCAAGTTTGGCCGGGGCGTGATTGTTTCGACCAAGGGTGACGGGCCCGAGGCCGAACTGACGGTGGCCTTCCGTGGCGCGGGCATCAAGAAGCTCCTGGCCCAGTACGCTGATTTGCAGAAGGTGTAGAGGGTGTGACCCCAGGGTTGTGTTAGAAAAGTATCGAATTGGGCTTCTGAAAATTGGCAAGATGTTCAAAGACAAGAACCTCGTCGCGCCTGGGAGCACGGTGGCGATGGCTCACTTAGCCCAGCAAGGACTAGATTTCGTGAAGGACAACCTGATGCGTCTGCCTGATGCCAAGTGAGCGCAAGGCACTGCAATGAAACACCTGCAGGCGAGCATGCGGAGTGTACGACCTGCGGCTGGCGCTTGAGCATCAGGGCACTGACCGTGTGCCCATTGTCAGGAGGGGCCGAATGGGGAGGCGACGCGCAGCGACGCAGAGGGCCCCATCCGGCCCACAATAGAAAAGCGGGTCGGATGCTTCGCATTCGACCCCTCCTATCTCAGCGATGGCATGGCTCTCGTTCCAATGGGATGGCCCTGCGTGATTGGAGCAGCCGATGTATTCCTATGGAACATATGTTCTAGGTTTTTGGGATTAACTCAACATAGGACTTGCCAAAAATGGCTTAGGTAGGCCATTTTTAAGGGGTGACGCTAGCGTCACCCCCCTGAAATGAAGACACCATAACAGGCTCAATCCTGGGGGCTAAAATGGCTAAGAAAAGCAAGTCCAGCAAGCTGTGGGGCGGGCGGTTCGGCGCTGAGATGGCCGACATCGCCCTGGACTTCTCCGAATCAACCGCCGCCGACGCGCCGCTGGCCGCCGACGACATCTGGGGCAGCCAGGCTCACGCGCTGATGCTTGCCAAGTGCAGCATCATCAGCCAGGACGACCTGCGAGCGATCCTGACTGAGCTTGAGCGCGCGCGGGAGGATCTGGAGGCCGGCAAGCTGCGCCTCAGGCGTGAGCTTGAGGACATCCACATGAATGTGGAGGCCTATGTCCGCAAGGGCGCAGGGCCGGAGCTGGGCGGGAGGCTGCACACCGCCCGCTCGCGCAATGACCAGGTGGCCACCGACTGCCGCATGCACCTGCGCACCCGGCTGCTGGACCTGATGGAGACGGTGGGGTCGCTGCAGGGGGCGCTGCTGAAAGCCACACGGGGCAAAGAGAAGACGGTGATGCCTGGCTACACGCACACTCAACACGCTCAGCCCATCTCGGTGGCGTTCTGGCTGTCAAGCTACGTCTCACGCACACTCAACACGCTCAGCCCATCTCGGTGGCGTTCTGGCTGTCAAGCTACGTCTCGATGCTGGCCCGCGACCAGGAGCGCCTGTGGGGAGCGTTCCAGCGCACCAACCGCTGCCCGTTGGGCGCGGCGGCGCTGGCGGGCACCTCGTTCCCCATTGACCGCGAGTACGTCGCCAAGCTGCTGGGCTTCGACGGCGTGCTAGAGCATGCGCTGGATGCGGTCGGTTCACGGATTGACCGCGAGTACGTCGCCAAGCTGCTGGCCTTTGACGGCGTGCTGGAGCATGCGCTGGATGCGGTCGGCTCGCGGGACTTCGTTGCCGAGGCGCTGGCGGCCCTCGCTATCCTGATGAGCAACCTCTCGCGCCTGGCCGAGGAGTTCATCCTGTTCTCGACCTACGAGTACGGCCTGCTAGAGATTCACGACAGCCTCGCGTCGGGAAGCTCGATAATGCCGCAGAAGAAGAACCCGTGCCTCGCCGAGCTGTCGCGGGCGCGGACGGGACTGGTCTATGGGCGGCTGATGGAGGTACTGACGCTGCTGAAGGCCCTGCCGAGTGGCTACAATCGGGACTTGCAGCAGGACAAGCCGCCCCTATGGCAGGCCCTCGACGAGAGCGAGATGACCATCCGCGCGCTGGAGGCAATGGTGGCGACGGTCAAGTTCAACACGCAGCGGATGCGGGAGCTTGCGGGGAAGAACTTCTCCACCGCCACCGAGCTTGCCAACTTCCTGGTGGCCGAGCGCGGCCTGCCGTTCCGCACCTGCCACGAGATAGTGGGTGGGCTGGTGGCCCAGCTTATCGCGGAGGGCCGGACCCTCGACGACCACGCGCGGGTCCAGGAGATTCTGCACGAGCGCGGGCAGGAGCTTTCGCTTGACGAGATCAAATCAGTCTGCGACCCACGCGCTTGCCTGCAGCGCCAGGTCAGCCTCGGCAGCACCGGCCCCGAAAGCGTGAGGGCGCTGCTTACCTCCCTCAAGGCCGGCCACGCCGAGACCCTCAAGCAAGCCCAATCCGCCCGCAAACGGATCGAGAGGGCGAAGGAGAGGACGGGGAAGTCGGTCGAGCAAGCTTTGGGAGAACCTAGTCGGGTTATGGCAAGAAGGCGTCCAAAATGAGGACCCAGCCTGATGATACTTGGGCACCGATGCGCACTCTTCTCCTTGTCGCGTTAGGCGGCTTGGTGTTTGCAGACCTCCTAGGGATCCTGGTGTGCGTGCGCAGCATCCTCACGGTCGGGCCCTGGGAGCCTTCGCAGGCTTCCCGTGCTTTCGCTTATGGGGCCCTAGCAGCTTGGTGGACGGACCCGTATTGGATTGTTTTGATCCTGATTCCAGCCGGGCTGCTCGGGTGGGGTACCCTCATTTGGCTTTATGGACGGCACTTAGCCTGGCCCATCAATAGAGTCTACACTGTGGTAGCCTGGATGCTGTTCAGCTTCGCGGGCCACGTGACCTTGTGGCGCTCATGGCATCCTCTAACCGCATTGGTGCTGGGCGTCTCGGCTGTGCTAGGTATTAGGATTCTGATGTGGGTCGCCTCGCGTAAGGAGCAGCGAAACTAAGTGCATCACTCCCAGGCTCAACTGAACCGCCGTGAGCAGGCGAGGGAGGGGCATCATCTGCTGTTGGTAGGGGCGCAATTCATTGCGCCCTATGGAATGTAGCGGTTACCTGGGCCTGATGGATCAGGGCGTCACGAATCCCGCCCACACGAGGTATGCGGAATATGGGCGGGCGCGATAAATCACGCCCCTACACGGATGGCGTGTTGGTAGGGGCGCAATTCATTGCGCCCGATGGGATGTAGCGATTACCTGGGCCTGATGGATCGGGGCGTCATGAATGGCGTCCATGCGAGGTATAGGGGATATAGGCGGGCGTGATAAATCACGCCCCTACGCGATGTGACCGGGCTGGGCGTGATGAATGCCGCCCAGACAAGGGGTAAGCGACCTGCCATACGATCCGCGCCAACACCACCGGCGCTCAATACGACTCAAAGGCTACGATTACTCGTCGCCCGGTGACTACTTTGTCACGATTTGCACCCACAACCGGGAATGCATATTGGGACGCATCGAGAATGGGAAGTCTATATTGAACGAGGCTGGCCGAAGCGCCCAATCGGTTTGGGAGGGATTGCCAGCCCGTTGGCCAACTGTAACCCTCGATACATTTGTGGTTATGCCAAACCATATTCACGGCATTATTACCATCGTGTCCAGCCCTGACACGCCGGTAGGGGCGCAATTCATTGCGCCCTGTCGTCTAACCCTCGGCGAAATCGTCCGCCAGTTTAAGGCCATCTCAGCGCGGTTGATTCGCAAGAGCTGCTGCTCACGCTTTGCGTGGCAACGCAACTACTACGAACATATCGTTCGCAATTCAAACTCCCTGTACACCATAGCGCACTATATAGAAGACAACCCGCGGACGTGGCTCTGGGACCACGAGAATCCGAATTCCGCTGTTGCATCTGCGGCTGAGATGCGACGGGTGTTGGCGAAACACTATGGCATTGCGGAAGAGGAGCTCAGCTTCCTCATAGATTACGTTATCAAGTGCGACGAAGGCGAAGAGCAAACAGATGGGCAGGCACAGAATTGAAACACACACACGCCACCCTCAAACGCCGTGAGCAGGTGACGGAGGGGCATCACCTGCTGGTGCTGGAATGCCCGGAGATTGCAGCCGAGGCGCAAGCCGGGCAGTTCGTGCACGTGCGCCTGCTGCGGCGGCCGTTCAGCATTATGCTCACCAACCCCAAAGCCGGGGAGCTGCAACTGCTGGTGGAAAGCGTGGGCCGGGGCAGCGAGATGCTGTGCCAGGCTCAGCCTGGTGATGCCGTTGATCTGCTGGGACCGCTGGGGAAGCCGTGGCCGCTGCCGGATGAAGTAGGCCGCAAGCTGGAAGCTTGCGCTCCGGAAGGTGAGGCAGTGCGGCCGGTGCTGGCGGCCGGGGGCATCGGAGTAGCACCACTCATCTTCCTGGCCGACACACTGCAAAACATGCCCGGCGACTGCTATGTGCGTGGGCTGTTCGGCGCGCGGACCGAGGAGCTGCTCGT
>JALGTI010000371.1 GCA_029821455.1 Candidatus Zipacnadia bacterium
GCAGCGGATTTTCGGTGACACGGATGCAAGCGTCAATCGCAAACTCAAGGCGGCCATGGCTGCTGGCTTGACGCCCATCGTCTGCGTTGGGGAACTCATAAACGAGCGCCGGGCTGGGCAGACCGATACTATCGTGAGCGACCAGGTGCGCGCCGCGCTCGATGGCGTGGACCCGGCGAGTCTGCCCAGCATTGTGATCGCCTACGAGCCGGTCTGGGCCATCGGCACGGGTGAGGTTTGTGACGCTGACGAAGCCAACCGGGTCTGCGGGCTGATACGTGGGATCATCGCTGAGATTGGCGGTGCAGAGCAGGCGGAGGCAATTCGCGTGCTGTACGGCGGCAGCGTCAAGCCAGATAACGTTGACGAGCTAATCGCCCGGCAGCACATTGATGGGGGGCTGGTCGGAGGCGCTTCTCTGAAGGCCGACAGCTTCGCGGCATTGGTCAGGGCGGCAGTCAAGTAGACGAAACATTCGCAGGCGCTTGTGTCAGGCCGTCCCCTTGGACAGATAAGGATGCCTGTCCGGCGGGCGACTTCTTCGCAGTGGCCTGAGGTGCTAGCCTTGCAACTGGGCAGGCAAATTGAGCTTCTCATCGAGCATCTTGTGGTGGAGCGGGGGCTGGCCGATAACTCTGTGGCGGCCTACACGCGCGACCTGGAAGACTATGCCGCGTTCCTGCGTGGCAAGGGCGTGGACGACTTCACGGAGGCGAGTCGGGAACTCGTGGAGGAGTACCTGGGCCTGCTGCGCCGGCGGCTGCGGCGGTCGCGCAGCACCGTCGCCCGTAAGCTCACCAGCCTGCGGCAGATGCACAGGTTCCTGGTGCGCGAGGGCCTGACAGAAAACGACCCGACCGCCAATATCCAGGCCCCCAAAGCCGGCAAACGGCTGCCCAAGGTCCTGTCCGAGGAGCAGTGCCTGGCGCTGCTGGCGGCCCCCGACTACAGTACGCCCGAAGGCCTGCGCGATGCGGCGATGATGCAGCTTCTGTGGGCCGCCGGCCTGCGGGTTTCCGAGCTGGTCGGCCTGCAGATGCACAGCATCAACTTCGATGAGGGGATACTGCGGGTCAGGGGCAAGGGCGACAAGGAGCGCATTGTTCCTGTCGCGCGGGCAACTCTCGATCTGGTACAGCGATACATCGAAGAGGCCCGGCCGAAGTTTCTCAAGAGCGAGTTAGAGGAAGGGCTGTTCCTGAGCAGCCGTGGCTACTCCTTCACTCGGGAGCGCTTCTGGCAGATACTGAAAAAGTACGTCATCCAGGCTGACCTGCCGCGCGACACCTCGCCCCATACCCTTCGCCACTCATTCGCTACTCATTTGCTGGCTGGCGGCGCGGACCTGCGCGTTATCCAGGAGCTACTGGGCCATAGTGCCCTGGCGACGACGGAGGTCTATACGCATGTCTCCCGCGAGCAGCTCCGCAAGGTCTATGATGAGAAACACCCCAGGGCGTGAGATAGTACCTTTGGAGGAACTTGATGATGACGCTGAATGTTGCGCATCGGGGCAATCCGACTGCAGCGCCTGAGAATACGATCCCTGCGTTCGAGAGTGCTGTGGCGCTAGGCGTAGATATGATCGAGTTCGATGTGCACAGGCTTGCGGATGGGGCGCTTGTCGTGATGCACGATGATACGGTTGACCGCTGCACCGATGGGAGCGGTCCGCTTGAGCGAATGACGCTGGCGCAGGTGAAGGCGCTTGATGCCGGTTCGTGGCTTGATCCGCATTTCGCTGGGATGCAAGTGCCAACGCTCACGGAGACCATCACGGCGATCCCCGCGCCCATCCAGATGAACGTGCACCTCAAGACCGTCCGCTTGGAGGATAACAGCTTCGAGATGAGCGTGCTGGATGAATTGCATGAGGCTGGCGTCCTGGACCGCGTGCTACTGGTGCATCACCATCTGCCGAGTTTTGAGCGGCTGCGTGTAACTGCCCCGGAGTTGCCCTACTGCTTATTGCCCCCGGTTTCTGACGGTCTGGAGTATATTCGCTGCGCGCGGGCAGAGGGTTTCGGCATTCTGCAACCGGGCCGCGAGATGCTCAGCCAGGAATTCTGTGACGCCGTCCACGAGAAGGGAATGCACGCCAACGTCTTCTACGCTGACACGCGAGAGGATATGGAGCGCTTCATCGGCTGGGGCATTGACGGAATACTTACCAACGATCCGGCCCTGCTCAAAGAGGTCCTGCAAGAGCGTTAGTGGCTCAAGGCATAGGTTAGGATGTTGGCCCCGATTCGGAGCGCTGCCTGGCGGGCCTCGGGCGGGTCGTTGTGCACCTCGGGATCCTCCCAACCATCGTTGATGTCAGTGTTGTAACTATACAAGAGCACCACCCGGCCTTCGTGAATGATGCCGTAGCCGTGGGGCGGGCCGCCGTGGTGCTCGTGAATCTTGGGCAGGCCATCAGGGAAGTCATACAGGCAGTGATAGATTGGATAATCGTAGGGCAGCTCGATAAGCTGCTTGTCAGGGAACAGCCGCTTAAGCTCGGGCCGCAGGTGCTCATCCATCCCGTAGTTGTCGTCTATGTGCATAAAGCCCCCGCCCAGGAGATACCGGCGCAGGTTGTTTCTCTCGGCTTCGGTAAGGCGGATATTGCCGTGGCCTGTCACAAAGACGCAGGCGTACTCGAATAACTCATCACTACCGGGCTCGACGACGGCAACGTCTGGGGACATTTCAATGGCCGTGTTCTGTTTGATGAATTCCACGAGGTTAGGGACGCTTGTGGGGTTGGCATACCAGTCGCCGCCTCCGCCGTACTTGAGCCTGGCGACCTTGACCGGATCGGCTGCTGCCTGATGTGGCAGACACAGAACCACCAGGAGCGTAAGAAGCGCCTCCCGCCTCCTCACAA
>JALGTI010000039.1 GCA_029821455.1 Candidatus Zipacnadia bacterium
CCGTACGCTAAGGCTGTGCGCGATGCCGAGCGGCGCATCAACCTTGTGGAGCTGTTCCCCCAGCCTAAGCCGCCGATCCCAGTGCCGCCGGAGAAGCGCTTCCGGGGACGGGTGGTGATCCGGGGGGCAATGGTGGAGTATGTTGATGAGACCCCCATCGGTCGGAATGCCCAGGGCCTGGAACTGACACTGCATAATGCGGACGCTACAATTGACTTCGGCCGGCTGGATTGGATAAGCATCCAGGCCGCAACAGATGTCACCGGCGGACAGTTGCAGAGCGTACGGCTGAACATGAACATCGGCCCCAATGATCATTTGGGCGTGGATGCCGAGCTAGCGGGCGTGGATGCAGCGTGGTGGTACGACTATTTCGTCTACAGCCCGGAGTTTCAGTTGCTTAGCGGCCGCGCTGACGGGATGGTCAGCTATTGGTCGGTGCCCGTGGAAGAGGGCGCAAGGCAGACCGGCTATTTGGCGTCGGCGGCCCTGCGTGACGGTATCGGGCGGCTTACCAGGCTGGGCTTGGAGCCTGTGGTGTTCAACGGCGTGGCCACGGTCACACCTCAGGGCGTCAGCATCTCCAGTCTGGATGCTCGCTGGGCCGGCACGCACCTGAGCGCTACCGGCGCCCTGTTCGACTATCAGCATCCTACACTGGATCTCCAGTTTCAGGGTGTATCTGAAAACTCCCGGCGCTTGACGGACTTGCTGTCACCGGAGAGCGTAGCGCAGTTACCTGAGTTTGAGGGCTCGATGCAGGCGGAGATCAGCGGCTCGCTGGTTGGGCCGCTGGCGCATGCAAGTGCGGAGCTGAAAGTGGCCCTACCAGATGATCTGGCAGTCACCGATCCGAGGCTGGGGAAGCTAGAGCTGGCCGGACTGAACCTCGAGGCCAACTTGTGGGATTGGGCGCGGCCACAGGTGGCAGTGCGGGCGACGAGCCCCGGCGTGCAAGTGGCGAATCTGGAGGGGCTGTTAGCAGACAATAAGGGACAGTGGCCCAGTGATCTGGCTGCCACGGAGATCGAAGAGGTGGAGATGGGCTTCGTGTGGGCAGAGGGCAGGCCGCTCATCTCCAGTCACCTGGCGGTCGAGCGTGTGCAAGCAGACGAACTGGTGGTGGAACACTTGCGCGCGCCGGTGCAGATAGTGGGCAATACCATTATGCTGCCCAGCCTCGAGGCGGAGGTTCTGGGCGGCCAGGTTAGCGGCAGTGGGGTGATGCGGCTTGACGAGGAGGGTGCCAGCCTCTACTTCACCACTGATCTGCGCGACATTGATGTAGCCGAGGCCCAGCAACTGCCTACAGAGCAGTTGCCCGAAGAGCTAGCACGGCAGCTAGGAGGTACCCTGAACGCGACAGTGGCGGCGACGGTAGAGCGTGGGCAAGTGGATGGGGCCGCGCGGGTACGAGTGGTTGATGCGCGATATGGGGACGTGCGGCTACAGGAGATAAGCGCGCTGGTGCGGATGGCAGGCGAAGAGCTGACCATTCCGCTGCTGCAGGTGATGGATGCCAAGGGATTGTTGTGGGCGCGTGGCAAGGTGGGACTGGATGGGGTAGTGGATCTGCGAGTGGCTGCCGCCGAGTTGGACAGCGGCCACGTTGCTCAGCTCTTCGACATCGAGAAAGCAGCGGGGGCCGTCTATCTTGACGGTCAGATCACTGGTACGCTGGAGCAGCCATCTGGAGACGTCAAACTGTACATCTTCGAGCCGCGTTATGCTGACTATGCAGCGGCGGCGCTGACAGCGCAGGTGGCTGGTGATAGAGAGAATATCCGTGTCAGCGACTTGCTGCTGGCCCGGCGTGGATCAATGCTGCACGGCGACGTTCAGCTCCAGGACATTCGATGGGATGAGCCGGATGCCAGACTGTCAGGGCATATTAGGGGCCTGGGGCTGAAGGTCAAGGATGCCCTGGAACTGGCCAAATCTTCGTTGGACGCCACAGGAGTCGGGGAACTGGAGGTGACTCTGAGTGGGACGCTGCAAGCTCCCTGGGCCGAGGGGGAGCTCAAACTGGCCTATGGGTCGGTGCAGCGCTTCGGTATCAGCTCGGCCCAGGTTCCCTTTGAGGTGGGGCTGGATGAGCTGAGGGTGGTGGGTGCTCAGTTCAAGGCGCGAGAGGCAGTAGTTAGTGGCGATGCTGTGGTGACAAGCCTCCGAGACGCGCCGCAGTACGTGGCTAATCTCAGCGCGCACAATATACTTCTGCAAGACTTGGCGCCTCTTCGCGAGCGCGGTCTGGACCTCGATGGCGAAATACGAATCCCAAATGCCGAGATACGCAGCACGCCAGATGGGCCAGTCGGGAGGGGAAACCTAGTGGCCCAACGGATCGGTGTAGGGGGGCAGAGCGTGGAGGCAATTGACGCGCAGGTGACTTTGCAGGAGGGAAAGATCGAGCTTGCGCGCACGGAGTTGACCGTAGGGCAAGGGAAGGTGACAGGAGGCGGGTATTATGACTGGGCCGACAAGCAGGTAAGCTTCGATGTTGGCGTCAACTCCGCCCAGCTTCACGAACTACTGCAGATGGCGGTGCCTCTGGCGGCTGCCTTCAGCCCTCAGGGACCTGAGGAGAACCAAACGACCCAGCCCCTCTCGCAGACCTTCGCCGGCCTGGCCAGGCGGGTGCGGGCGACCGTCAGTGGCACTGTAGCTTTAGCCGGCCCCCTCGACGCTTTGGATACCCAGGTGGAACTGAGACTGGCGGAGGGCAGCTTTGACAACAAGGCGCTGCCGGACCTAGAGGGCACGTTCGGTATGGACCTGGCTTCCAAGACGCTATCTGGAATTGACGCTGAACTGACGCGTGGGAGCGGCGCTGTGGCGTACGTCAGCGGGGAGATTGAGCTTGGTGGGCAGCTTGACATGATGCTTGATGCATCGGGCATTGACCTGGCCGTGTGGCGGGAATGGCTGCCGCGCGGCCTGGGGCTGGGTGGCACGGCGGGCATATTCGTTGTGGCCACGGGCGATACCAGCGCGCCTGGTGTAGAGTGCAGTGTGGATATCGAGAACGCGAGCATCGCAGGGGCCAGCTTCGACCTCGTGTCAGTGCCGATTATGAGCGTAGAAGAGGGCCGCATTAATCTTGATACACTGATACTCAAGCGCGGCGACCAAGAGATCGTGGCTGACGGCTATCTGCCCTTCTCGTGGTCGGCACCGCACATTCCGCAGGATCAGCAGATGGCCTTCGCCACCCACATCAAGGATATTGACCTGGGCTTCTTCCCGCCTATAGTGGACGAGATAGTCAAAGAACAGCAGCGCAGCCGGCACCAGCGAGTTCAAGACACGGTCTGGGGGAAGATGATTGCCGTCGGCTTGGTCAATAGTGACCTGCAAGTGGTCGGGACGGTGGCCAATCCGGTCTTCGGTGGGAGTCTGCGGCTGGCGGATGGCAGTGTACTGCTGCCGGGCTGGTCACAGCCGCTGGAGGACTTGCAGGTGGATCTCACCATCGCTGGATTGGCGGGCAAAGAGCTAGGGGGACAGAGGGGATCGGCCGGGCTGGCTGGTACTCAGGAGAATGAAATCAATATCCGGGTAGTGTCGGGTCGCTGGGATCAGACAACCGCCTCTGTGGCCGGTTCGGCGCGCATTAACTACTTTCAAGTTGATGAGTTCGCACGGAATTATTTTGACCTAGCGCTAGAGGTCAACGCGGCGGAACAGCAGCTATGGCCGGGAGCCACGTTGCACAATCTGGCCGGCACCGTGCGGTTACAGACGACGGAGGAGGACCGACAGCGGCTGGCGTTTGAGAATTGGAGTGGACGGCTGAACCATGGCGCCATCACTCTGACGGGGGGGACATATCTGGACAGTTTCAGGCTGGCAGATCTGGGCGGCGATGAGACCGACATTGCGCTGGGGCTGGCTGAGACCGGCGTGCGTTATCCTGACTTGCTCAAGCGCGGTCTGGTGCACCTGACCGTAGAGGCGCGCAATCCGGCGCCGGGTCAGCCTGTGAGGCTGACGGCGCGAGGGCAACTGTCACACGCCCAGGTTGGCGTCCCACCGCCAAGCCCTGGCGAGCCACGAATGTTACGGGGCTTCAGTGAGGCAGTGCCTGGTGTGCAACTCGATATGCGCTTTGCCCTCGGCCCTGATGTGACCTTTGTTAGTCAGGGCATCCGGGCGCCGTTGCAGCCGACTGATACGGCACTGGTGGTGTCGGGCACTCCCCAGCGCCCCCGGGTGGAGGGGCAGATTGAGGTCATACCTGGCCGGGTGACGGTCCCGGCCGGGGCCGTGAACGTGCAGGAGTTCGGCGTCCACTACGTGCTGACAGCCAAGCTGGGGGACTTCAGCGTCCCGGTGGAATTGGAGCTTGGTGGCGAGGTGTGGGGCAAGGCAGACAAGGTAGTGACAGGCGTTATGCTGGCTGGCCGCGATATCGGCCCGGTGCACATCTACCTGGAGATTGGGGGGCGACTGCCGGATCAGATTCGCATTGACACTCACTCCGAACCGCCTCTTACTGAGCAGCAGATCTTTGCGATGCTCGGGATGGGCACGCTCGGAGGACTAGGGCCAATGGCGGAGGCTACCTCTTTGACTGAGATAGTCTCGGAGCGGTTCCTCTCGCTGTTGGCGGCTGGCTTCCGGGCGACCATCTTTGAACCGATTGAGGAGGAGCTCAGGCGCTCGCTGGGGCTGTCGGAGTTCAGCGTCAACTTCACCTTCGACCAGCCCCTGGAGTTGAGGGTCGGCAAGTATCTGACCAAGGATTTTCTGGTCACATATCGGCACTTGGTGACCGAATATGCCGACGAATGGGACCTGGGACTGTCGTATGAACTCCCACGCGGCCTGCGGGTTACCTATGGCACCAATGAGAAGGGTGAAAATGAGGTGCGGGTGGGATACACCACGAGTTTTTAGGGGCCGCCTGGGGCTGTGGCAACGAAGTAGGGGGGTGAGTGTCTAAGTCAGCGTGGTGATTGGATGCCGGCCGACCTTTGGGCGAGTGGCCAGAGGACGGAATGTGTGCTATAATTGCCGGCTAACATAACCACGCCACTTAAGCGGGAGGCCGCTGTGACAAAGCAGTCGCCACCGCCCGATGCGTTCACGCGCATAGTCGAAGAGAACTATCAACGGGTCTACAACGTTATATACAGGCTCATAGAGGACCGCCAGGAAGCCGAGGACCTGACGCAGGATACATTTGTCAACGCCCATCGTGCGTTCCGGACGTTTCGGGGCGATAGTCAAATCTACACATGGCTATACCGTATCGCGGTGAACCTCACTAAGAACCGACTGGAACGCCGGGCGCGCCGCGAACAGGCTCATAGCTATTCGTTGGATGCGCCAGTAGAGCTGGACCAAGAGGAGCAATTGTGGAGGCAAGTGGAGGACTGGTCCGAGTGCCCGGCGCAGTTAGTCCAGAACTGGGAGTTGGGAGAACTTCTGGCCGCGGAGGTCAGCGGGTTGCGGCTCGACTATAAGGAGGTCGTAATCCTTCGGGACTACGAGGGTCTGTCGTACGAAGAGATAGCATCCGTGGTGGGTTGTAGTGTGCAGGCAGTTAAGTCACGCCTGTTCAGGGCGCGCAGCGTACTACGAGAGCGCTTGCAGAGGTATCTGGGTGAGGAGTTCCAATAAAGATCGTCTAAACCGAAGGCCAGAATCCCTATGCCACGACTGCGGCACAGCGCTGGACGTGCCGTTCTGAAGGAGAGAGACGATGCTTCAACTGGGCGATAGTAAAGGTATCGTGAGTCTGCTCATCCTGGTGGTGCTGGTCGTGGCCAGTGGTCCGGTTATTGGGCAGGCTCAACAGCTCATTACAGCCATCCAGGTGGGCGGGAATGAGTACATCTCGCAGGATGTAATCCTGGCCGATGTGGCCGAGATTCTGAAGATCGGTGAGCCCTTCACTGCCGCGAAGGCGGAGGCGGCGCGTGAGGCGGTGCTTCGCGAGGGCTACTTCGAGGATGTGGTGGTAAGTACGCGGGCCGTCGAGGGCGGCATTGAAGTGATTATCAGCGTCGTCGAGAAATCGCGCATTGACAAAATCCTCTTCGTTGGCAATACGGTGCTGACCGATGAAGAGTTGCGGGAGGCCATAGTCAGCAAGGTCGGTCATGTGATAGACACGCGCATCATCCGGGTGGACGTAACCCGGATTGAGGAGACATATCGCAAACACGGCTATGTGGGTAGAGTCGTTGACGCCGGCCCCGACGAGTTCGGTGTTCTCACCTTCATTATCAACGAGGCTCACGTAGAGAGGATTGATATCAAGGGCCGCAAGCGCACGAAAGAATGGGTGATAAGGCGCCAGATTCACACCAAGCCTGGAGCGTTATACAGAGAGCAGGATATTAGTGGAGACATTAGGCGTGTGTTTGGCCTCAACATATTTCAGAATGTGACCCCGGATATTCGAGAGGGGGAGGAGGACCCCCTGTCTGGGGTGATAGTCGAGCTGACAGTCGAAGAGAAGCCAACCGGGCTGGCGTCGTTTGCCTTGGCTTACTCAAACCTCGACGACCTGGTGGTTATGTTGTCGCTATCCGACAGCAATCTGCGCGGGCGGGCGGAGCGCGGCTCGGTTGACCTGGAACTGTTTGGCCGCACCAGCTTCAATGTGCGCTTCTACGAGCCGTTCTTGGATAGGCATGACACCTCAATGGATGTAGCGCTGTTCGACATGGAGAGGCGCCGCCGGTTTGTCGGAGGCGCCGCCATCTCGATGCCCGAGGACGAGTACGACGAGCGCCGCACCGGCTCAACGGTCAAGTTCTCACGCCCCACTTCCGAGACTGATCGCTGGAGCATTGGATTTCGCAATGAGAAGGTATCCAGTTCGTTCTATGAGGGCACCCAGGTACTTACTCCGGGGCCGGGAGCTGGCGGAGCCAGTGTGGCTCAGGGGGGGAGCAATACGCACTCGCTGCCACCGGATAATCCCGACCTGGACCCGGACAAGCCCGACCCCGGCGATGGTCCAGGGCCGATCATAATTGCCGCGCCTCTGCATCCTGGTGGGCGCATATCCAGTGCCACCCTGGGCTGGACACGCGACGCCCGCATTAGCGACAAGCGCAACAACCCCAGGTCCGGCTTCCTTGTGGGTACATCGTGGGAAGGCGCCGGTAGCATCTTGGGTGGCGACACAGACTTCAACCAGCTGACTGCTGAATGGCGTCACTACAGGCCCATGGGCAAGCGCGATGTGCTGGCAATGCGGCTGATGGGCGGCATATCGTTTGGCAATCTCCCGCTCTTTGAGTCCTTCGTTGCCGGGGGGGCCAATACGTTACGCGGCTACGATGAGGAGCGCTTCCGGGGCGAGAAGCTGCTGCTCTTGAACATCGAGTATCGCCGCAATATCTCCGATAAGTTTGGCGCAGTCGCCTTCGTGGACATTGGCGATGCCTTCGGCGGCAGGTACGCTACAATAGTGCCGGGCTTTGAAATCCCTGCCGAGGATCAGGAGTTCGAGCCGCATGTGGGTGGCGGCATCGGTCTGCGGGCCGAGACACCCCTGGGGCCTATCCGACTGGACTTCGGCTTCAGCTCAGAGGGCAGCCAGGTCCACTTCGGCTTCGGCCAAATATTCTAGCCGCCGACCCACCGACCCCGGCACACAAGGCCGGGGCGTGCTGACCTCACCGACCAGCAATACGCAATCGCCAGGAAGGAACAAGTCTATGAAAAAGCTATTGACCATAATGTTGTGCTTGATGAGCGTGCCGCTGCTGTCTGGAGTGGGTCTGGCTCAGGAAGAACCAGCCCCGCTGAAGATCGCACTGGTGAATGTCACAAGGCTACAAAGCGAGTTTCAGGCGCGGCAGCAGGCCCTGGAGGAGCTTAGACAATGGATGACCATCAAGGATAATGTATATCGGGAGTTGCGGAATTATCTGCTGCTGCCTGAAGAGCATTTTATTGAGGTAACGGAAATCCTCGAGATGCCCCCACCGCTACCCGATGAGCGCCAGAAGCGCCTTGAGGAACTCAAGGCGCTCTCTGACAGCAAACTAGCCGAGTATGTGACCCTCCAGGCCAAGCCAGATCGCACCACGACCGAAGATGACCGTTTCAAAACCTTGGCTGAGCAGTATAGCCGTTGCCAGGACTTGCTGAACCAGTATGCGGACTCCGCACAGGTGGAGTTCGAGCAGAAGGGCCAGGAGATGGACAACCGCCTGAATGCCAAGATACTTGAGGCGGTCAAGAACGTTTCTGAAGAGAACGGCTATTCACTGGTCTTGGGTTATTCTGTGGTACTAAACCTGGCGGCAGTGCTGTATGCTGTAGCACCGGTCGCGGATATCACCGACGATGTTATCGCCGTGCTCAACCCGCCACTGGAAGCACCAGCCGAAGGTGGCGGTGAGGAAGCACCACCTGAAGAGCCGGAGGGTGGCGAGGAGGAGACACCCCCCGAGGAGCCAACTGAAGGAGACGGCGGTGGCGGATAGCCAGCGGCTAGCAATCTACCGTGCGATCAACCTAGTGCCAGCAGTTGTTTGTGTGCTGGCACTATGCGCTATATGGGGAGTTGGTTGCGGAACTAAGAAAACCGCAACGAACAGGCAGCTAATCCTGTCTAACGAAACGGAGGGGTATGCCTATATTCCAGTACTGGCTACAGAGCACCCCTTATACGGGGAGCTGCAGCGGCTTGAGCGGGCGCTCTATGAGCTTGAGGGTGGCGTACTGCCCCAATCGTTGAAGCCACCAATGGCGCGGGAAGCTCTAGTGATTGCGGGAGTAGCACCGCGAGACTATCCCGCCTGGCAGCTTGAAAACCGCCGGCTGACATGGCAGACAGGCACACAGCAAGAACTGCCCACAGGGCTGGGCGCACTGGCACCTGATCTGCAGGCGCGCCTGGCCTGGCAGCGCCGCCAGATTCGGTCCCAGGCCCGCGAACAGTTGCGAGTGGCCGAGGCTGAAGAGAGCCAGAGGTTGGCGCACATACGTGTGCAGGCAGTCAAAAGCCGGCAGGAGCGCCTCGATAACCTGGGGTTGGACCTCACGATCGGCGATAGCGAGGCGGCAGCCGCTGCCGAGCAAGAACGCAAGCGCATCTGGCGTGAAATCGAGGCGGAGCTGGCCAAGGAGCGTCAGGCGGGCGAGGCGCGGCTGACGCGGCTGACGGCAAAGGTGAGGGCCCAGGAGCGCAAACAGATCGGCGAGGCGGTCAAAGAGGTGCTGCGGCGTATGGCCCGACGGGCGCAGGCGCCCATTACCTCTACCGAGCCGTTGCGGGAGGCAATGAACGAGGAACTGCTTGGTGTCGCGCTGCCCTCGTGGGCTCAGCAGCATACAATCCGAGTTGACACCGAGGCAGCCGGGCAGATGCTAAGCAGTGCTGAGCAAAGCTGGGACCAGGCGATGGGTGAGATGGAGGCTTCGCGCCATCGGCAGATAGACCGGATGATGAAACGGCGAGTCGCACTGACCAAGCTAATTGTTGAGGGCACACGCTCGGCCACACGCCGCATCGCCGCCGAACTGGGACTGACAGTGCATTTCCCGCCTCTGGAGGCCGCCGTCGGGGTAGATCTTACGCCACGGCTGCGCGAGCGACTTCGCCGGCTGTGGCACGGCCAACCGGGCCAGCTAGGGGAGCAAACACAGTGAATGGCGCCAAGTTCGCGTTAGGACAACTGGCCGAACTGATAGATGGCAAGCTCGAAGGCGACGCTTCGGTGACCATCACCGGGGTCAGCAGCCTTGACGACGCCACTGAGGGGCATATCACCTATGTCACAGAGGAGGATGTACTGTCCCTCGGAGAGCAGTCTCCGGCCGCCGCTCTGATTGTGCCGCCGGGCCTGGCCACTGACCGCAAGCCGCTGATCGTCACCGAGGACCCACGCCTGGCCTTCTCCAAGGTGCTGGCGTTATTTGCTCCCCAACGACGCCTGCCGCCCGGTGTGCACCCCACTGCAACAGTCGGTTCTAACGTCAAGCTCGGTCAAGATGTAGCTATTGGTGCCCATGTCTTTGTGGGCGATAACGCTATTATCGGTGATAGAGTGGCGATTCACCCGCTGGCCTATGTGGGGTATGAGGTAACCATCGGGGAAGATACAGAGATACATCCTCAGACATACATCGGCGACCGGGTTAGCATAGGCACGAGATGCAACATATGTGCCGGGGCGGTTGTGGGTAGTGATGGCTTCGGCTACCTCCAAACAGAGGAGGGTCATCACAAGATTCCCCAGATTGGCACCGTGATTATCGAGGATGACGTTGAGGTAGGCGCTAATAGCACGATTGACCGCGCCACCGTGTCCGTCACGCGGATATGTCGAGGCACCAAGATTGATGACCAGGTTCACATCGGCCACAATTGTGTTATCGGGGAACATTGCCTGTTGTGCGGCCAGGTTGGTATCGCCGGTACGGTCACACTCGGCAAGGGTGTGATGCTGGGCGGCCAGGTAGGGATTAATGATCACACCACAGTGGGCGATGGTGTAACCGTGGGGGCTGGGAGCAAGGTCTACGGTGATCTGATGGAGCCCGGTGTATATTCTGGGACTCCGGCCCGACCTCACCGGCAGCGACTGAGGACCTTAGCGGCGACGCAGAAGCTGCCGGAGCTGCTGAAGCGTATTAGGGAGCTTGAGAGCCGCCTGGCCGAACTGGAGGGCAAAGAAGGCAAGTAGAATTGGCTTGATGAGGACTGATGCGCCGGGCCGAAGACGGCCCGGCGTATCTGTTTTGGCTGAGTTGCTACGTGCTGGCTTGTCTGGCGGATTGATTGACACGTGAAGAGTATAGAAAGGGGCGCATGTCATTTGCTGGCGTTTGGCCTTCTTGTGCAATCCTTGACGTTAACACGAGAAGGTGTTAGGGTTCTGCGGGCGAATAAGAGAAACTAGGTATGTGGGCCAGTGTGGCTGGAAGCAGGCACTACCGGTTCACCGGTGCAAGAGACTCCGTGCCAGTGCTGAAAAGGAAAGGTGTGCGGAGAATAATGCGGACAGGCCTGGGCATAGCAATCGCTGCTGTTGTGTTGAGTTGGACCCCGACGTGGGCGCAGGCTCCGGAGGCACCGGCTGCACCCAACCCCACCGATACGGTGCCGCCAGAGCATTGGGCGTACGATGCCGTGCGCCAGTTGGTTGAAAGCGGCGTGATAATTGGGGATGAGAACGGTCTGTTCAGGGGGGAGTGTCGCGTCACCCGCTACGAGTTCGCGATGGCAATCTCGCGGCTGCTTGACTCGCTGGCCGAGGGTCCGCCCGGGCCGACGGGGGAGGCGGGCGCTGCTGGCGCTCAAGGTGCGGCAGGCCTCCAAGGGCCATCCGGCCAGGCTGGCCCCGCAGGCCCACAAGGACCAGCCGGGCCGCCAGGACCACAAGGGCCGCCGGCGACGATTGACGAGGACGCAATTGGAGCATTGGTGGCCGATCTTACTGATGAGTTCAGCCAGGAGCTGGCGCTGCTGCGCGGCGATATCGAGGACCTTGGCGTACAGGTCACTGACCTTTCCGACCGGGTTAGCAAGCTGAAGAAGCCCAAGATACAGATGCATGGCTATATTGACTATCGCATCGGCTTGATCGGCGATGTGGCCTTCGACCACGAGCACGACGCTCTGACGACAAAGGTGAGCGTCTCCGGTCAGATTGATGAAGATACCAAGGGCTACATCGCCCTCAAGTTCGCCGACCAGCCCTTGCCTCTGAGTATTCTTGGTGTCGAGATACGCGAGCCGTATGAGTTCCAGGTCCCGCCCAACTGGTGGGCAAATCATGGCTGGGGCGAGGACATCTGGTGGGTGGACGAAGCCTGGCTCAGGCACCAGACCGGCGGGGACAGCTACTGGGTGTTCGGCCGGCAGTACTACGACTACGGGCTAGGGCTGGTGGCAAACAACGAACGACGAGCCATTCAGGGTCTGTTCAGTCACCACGACCACATGCGCGGTACCAATCTCAATCTCGACTGGTACTACGGCGGGGCCTCTTATAATTGGGTCGGCATCCCTGTGTGGCCTTACACCGGCTGGGAGAAAGACAACGACGAATATTACTCGACACGCCTGGAATATGACGGCGGCCGGCTCAAGCTGGGACTGAACTGGCTGCCCGAAGGGGTGGGAGCAGAGCGCGCTCGCAGCTTCGATATCGCCTGGCGCTACGGAAGCGATAAGTACCTGCTGTTTGAGTATGCCAAACAGCAGCGCCACGCCAACCGGCTGAACTTCCCAAACATAGGTGATCCAACTGCCTATATGGCCATTGTGGACCTATACAAGAGCGGCAGTCTCTGGCTGCAGGGGCTGTACTCTTTCGCCAGTGCTGAATATGACATTCAGTACTCCTCACTGCATCCCGGCATCGAGCGCATCCAGTGTCATTGGGTGCCTAACCTCTACTACTGGGAGCGCTGGCTGCGCAGGCCACCCATCGCATCGAACTTGCGCTTCGCCGGGGGTAACCTCTGGACGAAGCTGTGGGGTCTGCCGGTGCAGTTCACCTACTACAAGGTGAAAGCCGATAGCCCTGAGTGGCGCAATGGACCGGCGGCTGAACTGGTCTTCGACCGCCTGTGGGCCATCCGCACCCGCCATCATTTGGCCGACGGCGTCTGGATGACCTTGACCTATGCGCGCCAGGAGCGCAGCAACCGGCCCAGCGTGGACTGGGAAGGCAATCTGCTACCGGAGCCGGGAGACCAGGAGATGTTGCAGGCCGGCTGGGAGGTATCCTTCTAGAGGCGCTAGAGCAGCATCATCCCACTAGCATTTGTGCGCCAGCTAGTGCCGCCGCATACACCGACTTCAGTGTCACATCGTTCTCCTCAGCCAGCCGGCGGCAGTCCTCGAACTCCGGGGCCACCGTTATAACGCGTCCGCCTAGCTTACCCACCTTCACAGTGACTTTGCCGAAGCGGGTCTCAACCTCTGTGAACTCTCTGGGCAGGCAGCGCCGCTCCCACACGGATGATCGCACGCCCAGGGTGGTGCTGTGCTCAATAATCACCATGCTGACGGCCTCAATACAATCGGGCGGAACCAGGGCGGTCAGCTTGATAGCCGGGCGTCCCTTCTTCATCTGAATGGGTGTCAGCCAGGTGTCTATCGCTCCAGCCGCCTGGCATCTCTCCAGTACATCGGGGATCAGTTCGGGGTTGATATCGTCGAGGTTGGTCTCGATCATCATCACCTGCTCCGCGATGATGTTGTCCCAGATGCGCTCTCCTCCCTCCGCCCCGGGCATCGCCCCGGGCTCGCGCTGCCCAATGCAAAGTCGGAGCACGTTCGGTAGCGACGGCCACTCTCGCTGCCCTGCGCCGTAGCCAACGGCCTCCAGCGTCATCGCCGGCATCAGGCCGAAGCCCTCAGCCAGGCCCACGGCCAGAGCAGCCCCGGTGGGCGTGACCGTCTCACCTTCGAGGTCGAGGGGGCGAGTTGGCACGCCGTGGAGCAGTTCGGTCACTGCCGGAGGGGGGACAGGCAGGATTCCGTGGGCGCATTCGATTTGGCCATGCGAGACGGGTAGCGGGGAACAATAAACGCGCTCGACACCAAGCAGCCTGAGCCCCACCACTGCTCCGACGACGTCAATGATCGTGTCAATGCCGCCAAGCTCATGAAAGTGGATCTCCTCCGGCGGCTTACCGTGAACCCGCCCCTCCGCTCGTCCAAGGCTCCAGAGAATGCTGGTCGCTTTCTTGATGACATCAGCCGGCAATGAGGAGCCTTCGACCCAGGAAACAAGTTCTGCGCACGAGCGGCCATGGTGGCCGCTGTGGGCCTTTTCGTCGGTGAGGCTGACAGTTGCCTGGGTAGCGGTGATGCCGCATTTGCTGACCGGCTGGGCGCTCAGTTCCCAACCTGCGACCGGCAGCTTGCTCAATTCCGCGACCAGCGCGTCTAGTTCCAGCCCGGCAGCGAGCAGCCCGCCCAGCAACATATCACCACTTATTCCCGCAAATGTGTCCAGATACCCAACGCGCATAAGAGAATCCACCTGTCTAAGAGATTTGTGTCCAAGGTCACAACGGTGATCACAACGAAACTACCCCAGCTACTGTACGCTTGACCCTAGCAGCATGTCAACCATATTATGATGAGGCTCTTGGTTCACAGGCAAGCCCGCAGAGTTGTGTTTGCTGCCGGCTGCATCGGCGTTGCGGTTGTACTGATCCTGTTGGATTGGCCGTGGTGGGTGTGGGTGCCAGCGGCAGTCATCGGCGGCGTGTTGGCCACCCTCGGTTACGTCCTGCTCGGCTATGCCTATTACAGGGTTTATCGGGACCGCTTGTTGGCCCAGCACCGGCGGGCTCCCGCTACAACGCGGGACCTCAACCGCGAGGACCGCTAGATGATTCGCCTCGGCTTCCACATCCCTATCGTTGGTGGGTGGAAGCAGACGTTGGGGGCAGCGGTCCGCCGGCGCTGCACCACCTGCCAGGTCTTCACCTCCGCGCCTGTGCAATGGCGCAGACGGACCCTCGACCCAGACGCAGCGGCCTGGTTTGCTGCCGAGCTGCAGAGCCGGGATATCTGGCCCCTGTTTGTCCACGCGCCCTATCTGCTCAACATCGCCAGCCCCAACCGTAGCCTACTGAGCAAGAGCCTGCGCTGTCTGGCTGATGAACTGGAGCGAGCGGCGCTGCTGCAAGCGGTCGGGGTCGTGCTGCATCTGGGCAGCATTGGTGACAGGGGAAGATTGGCAGCCGGCCTGCGTAGGGTTGCTCGCACCCTTGACCGGGCACTGGAGGCAACGGATTTGCAGATGCCGCTGGTGCTGGAAAACTGCGCGGGCCACATCAGCCACAGCCGCTATCCGCAGCGACTGCAAGTGTGTCTGGACACCGCTCACGCCTTTGCCGCAGGCTATCCGCTTCACACGCAACAAGGTCTGGACGAGCTGTTGGCAAGTCTTGATGAGCAACTGGGTTCAGAGCGCCTGGTGCTGATTCACGCAAACGATACGACCAGCATCCTGGGATCACGGGTTGATCGCCACTGGCACATCGGCAAGGGCAACATCGGCACTACTGGCTTTCGGCGGCTGCTCAACCATCCCCGCCTGGCAGATAAGCCATTCATAATGGAGACGCCTGGCACTGAGGATGACGACCACCGCAACATGCGAGCGATAAGACGTCTGATTGATGCGGACCGGCGCCCACCGCTGCCGCCGCTGTAGCAGATTGGTGGCCTTCGCCTCTGCCTACTTGCGTGGCCTCTACGAACTCCGTGGGCGTATGAGCCTGGGCAATGTCGCCCGGCCCCAGCACCACAGCAGGGATGCCGGCAGCGGCAAACTGGCTGGCATTGCTGCCAAAGGGCACGCCTCGCACCTCGGCAGAGCCTCGCACCGCCTCGACCGCTCTCAGACAGCGCCCGACAATCCAGGCATCCTGGGAAGTCTGCATCCCCCCGCCTACGAGCAGTTGCTGTATCTCGTAGGCAAAGCGCCCTGCCACGCAGGCCTCAACCACCTGCTTGAGTTCGGCCACAACCTGCTCGGGCTCCTCACCTGGCACCACGCGTCTGTCCACCTCTACAGCGCAGCGGTCAGGCACCACATTGATAGCGGTGCCGCCCCGGATTATGGTCACGCTTAGCGTTGGCGTGCCGACCAGGGGATGCGGAGGCCGCTGCCTCAGCGCCCGGGCGTGCCCTTCCAAAGCCTGGACAAGCTGCGCCGCGTGATAGATGGCATTGTCCCCTTGGTCTGGCTCGCTGCTGTGCACTGCTTTGCCAAAGGTCGTAATGCGCAGCCTGACGCCGCCCTTATGCGCGCAGATGACCTGCAACTGTGTCGGCTCACCGACGACAGCGCCCTCCACCGGCAAAGGCAGGCCCTCCTCAAGCAGCTTCTGTACGCCCCGGAATTGATGTTCCTCATCTACGGTCGCCGCAAATACGCAGCCGCAGCGGGGCTGGCCATGTCCGGCGGCCTGCTTGAGGGCTGTCAGCATCGCGGCCAAACTGGCTTTGTCATCACACGAGCCTCTCCCGCGCACTACCTTGGCATCGTCACCCGGATCGAAGGGATCGAACTCCATATTGTCGGCAGGAACGGTATCGGTGTGCGCTTCGAATGCCATCACGCGCTTGCCGGTGCCCTCCAGCACACCAATGACATTTGGCCGGCCCGGCAGGACTTCCTGCAGAGAACAGTCAATGTGCGCTTCGCGCAGGTATTCGAGGATGAACTCGGCAACCTGCCCTTC
>JALGTI010000372.1 GCA_029821455.1 Candidatus Zipacnadia bacterium
GAGACCAATGGTTATGGCCACCATCTCTCCCGTGGCGTGGAGCGAACCCTGATTGGTGCTATCGGCTCCCAGGAGCAGAAGGAACAGGTCGCCGAGCAGCTAGAGCGGCTGCCGATGGTGGAGCGCGTGGTGCCGATCCTGCGGGCCTATAAGCTGGTCAGCCGCGAGCACCAACCGACGCCTCTGGTCGTGAAGATTGGCGATGTGCCGTTTGGCCGCGAGCACCTGGGGATCATCGCTGGGCCGTGCGCTGTAGAGAGTGAAAAGCAGCTTCTGGAGGCCGCCGCCGCCGTGAAATCGGCCGGCGCCCACTGCCTGCGCGGCGGAGCCTTCAAGCCGCGTACCTCGCCGTACAGCTTCCAGGGACTCGGGTTTGAGGCACTGAGCCTGTTGGCGGCAGCGCGGGAGGCCACGGGCCTGCCGATTGTTACTGAGGTGATGGACCCCCGGCAGATTGAGCCGATGGTTGAGAGCAAGCTAGATGCCCTGCAAGTCGGCACCCGCAACATGCACAACTTCGAGCTGCTCAAAGAGGTTGGCGCTTGCGGGCTGCCTGTGGTGCTCAAGCGTGGTTGGGCCGCCACTGTGCAGGAGTGGCTGCGCGCCGCTGAGTATGTCGCCAGCGCGGGCAACCTGAACATTATTATGTGTGAGCGGGGCATCCGTACCTTTGAGACTGACACCCGCTTCACGCTCGATCTGAGCGGCATGGCGGCGGCGAAGTTGGAAACTCACCTGCCCATCATCGTGGACCCCAGTCACTCCACCGGCACCCACAAGCTGGTGCCGCAGATGAGCCTGGCAGCTATTGCTGCAGGTGCCGATGGGCTGACAATTGAGGTCCACCCGCACCCTGACCGCGCACTCTCCGATGGACCGCAGCAGCTCACGCCCAAGCGCTTTGCGGCCCTGATGCAGGACGTGCGCAAGATCGCCGCCGTAGTGGACAAGGAGTTGTAGCATCTCGCCTGTGGTGAAAGACGTGATCTACCCGCGCTGTGCGATAATCGGCATTGGGCTGATTGGCGGCTCATTTGCCTTGGCCGGCAAACGCGCCGGCGTGCTCGGCCACGTCGTCGGTATGGCCAGGACCGAGGCGACACGAAAGGCGGCCCTGGAGATTGGAGCCGCCGACACGGTTACTGATGGCCCTGCTGAGGCCTGTGATGGCGCCGACCTGGTGTATCTTGCAACGCCGGTTGGAGCTATCCCCGGCCTGCTGCCGCAAATCGCCGATGAGCTGGCGGAGGGCTGCACAGTGACCGACGCCGGCAGCACCAAGGCCGCCATTGTTGCTGCTGCCCGCGAGGTGCTCCCTGAGCACGTTACTTTCATCGGCGGCCATCCTATGGCCGGCTCGGAACAATCTAGCATCGCTGCAGCCCGCGCCGACCTTTTCGAGGGCAGCGTCTACTTCCTCACCGCTGATGACCATACCAATGCTGCCGCGTTAGACAAGTTGAGGCAAAGTATCGAGGCGCTGGGGGCTGTGCCCACTCTCTGCGATGCCGGGCAACATGATCGAATCGTCGCCGCCACCAGTCATCTGCCTCACCTGGTGGCCTGCGCACTGGCCAGAAGCGTTGCGGAGGTGGTCTCGGCGCAAGGGGACGTTACTCCGTATATTGGCAAGGGTTTCGCGGATAGTACCCGCCTGGCAGCGGGACCGACCGACGTGTGGTGTGATATCCTCCTGGCCAATCGTGAGCACATGGCCGAAGGCCTGGGACGCCTGGTGCTCGAACTGCAGAGCTTCACTGCCACGTTGCGCGATGGCGACGCCGAGGCCCTGGCCAGACTGCTGGATGATGCCCGTCACGCACGCGAGGAGCTGCTGGGGAGATGAACGCCCTCACGGTCCGGCCTGGCGGGCCGCTAGGCGGCAATCTGCGTGTACCCGGCGACAAGTCAATCTCCCATCGCAGCGTTATCCTTGGCTCTATAGCCACCGGCGATACCCATATCACCGGCTTTCTGGCTGCTGAGGACTGCCTCAGAACCGCCACTGCCCTGCAGCAGATGGGTGTGCATATTGAGGGCATTGGTGACACTGAATTCACTGTGTGTGGCTGCGGCCTGCGTGGTCTGGAGGAGCCGCCCGGCCCCCTCGACCTCGGCAATTCGGGCACCGGTATGCGCCTGCTGATGGGCGTGCTGGCTGGCCAGGACTTCACGACGACGCTTATTGGCGACGAGTCCCTGAGTCGGCGGCCAATGGACCGCATCGCCCAGCCTCTGGGGCTGATGGGCATCGAGGTGCACGGCCAGGGCGAGCGCTGTACGCCGCCGGTCACCGTCAAGGGTGGCCGGCCACGCCCCATCACCTACGAGATGCCGATGGCCTCCGCCCAGGTCAAGTCAGCGGTGCTGCTGGCCGGGTTGTATGCCCACGGTGTCACTACCGTCATCGAGCCGGGCCCCTCCCGCGACCATACTGAACGAATGCTGGAAGCATTCGGTGCCGATGTGCAACGCGATGGCCTGTATGCCAGCATTCGGGGCAACCCAGAGCTTACCGGGCAACATATCGCAGTACCAGGGGACTTCTCTGCAGCAGCTTTTTTCATCGTCGGGGCGCTGTTGGTGCCAGGGTCTGAGGTGACTGCCGAGGGTGTCCTACTCAACCCCACCAGAGCAGCCCTCCTCGGGGTCCTCGAGCGCATGGGCGCAGAGATCACCATCAGCAACCGCCGCAGCATAAGCAGTGAGCCGGTCGGCGATGTCACAGCTTGCCACAGCCAACTGCAAGGCACCGAGGTCGGTGGTGACGAGATCCCCCGGCTGCTTGACGAGATCCCAATCTTGGCAGTGGCCGCGACGCAGGCCGAGGGCATTACGGTCATCAGGGACGCGGCCGAACTCCGCGT
>JALGTI010000040.1 GCA_029821455.1 Candidatus Zipacnadia bacterium
TCCATATCATAAACCCGCCCATTCTCGCCCCGCAGCACCACCTTGACGTGATCCTCGGCGTCTCCGACATCCGAGATGAGCTTGAGGTCGCAGAATATGTCCGCCACTGGTGAGCCCAGCAGTTGCAGGCCAATATCAAGGAAGTGGGGACAAGTGTTGTTCAGGACGCCGCCATCGAACTTCTGGAAGGTCTGCCAGTCGTTGCGCCGCGCAAACGAGAAGCTACGCATCCGGATCTCAAACACCTCGCCGATGCGCTTGCTTTTCACCACCTCAAGCAGGTGTCGAGTCTCCGGGGTGAAGCGGTGGTTATGATGCACCAGGAGCTTCTTGCGCGTTTTCTTTGCGGCTTCCAACATGCTCCTGGCGGCAGTCACGCTGTCGGCGATGGGCTTTTCACAAATGGCGTGCCTGCCACTATGCAGGACCTCTCTGGTGATGGCCGGATGGGTATCTGAGTATGTGGCGACCACAACCACCTCGGCGTCGGCATCTTCAAGCAGACTCTTATGGTCGGAATAGGTCGCGCAGCCGAGTTCCTCCTGCACCTCTGCCATGCGCTCCGGCAGCCAGTCTGTCACCGCGGTGACCTGGAATCGCTTGTCGTCCCGCATGCGTGCGATGTGAATGCTGTAGCCGGACCTCCCGAGCCCCACGACAGCTACCTTGATCGGTTTTTGCTTTACCATGTTATGCTCCTTGCTCACGTGTTGGTATTTGACTGTAAGTTCCACATCTATCGTCTTGAGCCCTCTTGCTGAATTCTTCCGTGTCACACAAAGGGTTCCTCGCGTCACTGAGAAAGCCCTGCTATAAAGGTTGCGTTCGGGGCGTTATCGAATCTCCGACAGACCTTCTCTCACCTTGCGACTTGGCAGGCGACAATGAACGGGGCAGTACCCAAGCGTGCAGCCCTCAAGACGCTGGGCTGTAAGCTCAATCAGTACGAGAGTGAACAGATCCGCGAGCAGCTTCAGCGCCGGGGCTACGAGATCGTGCCCTTTGAGAGTGTGGCCGACCTGTATGTGGTCAACAGTTGCACGGTCACCTCACGCACGGACCGCGATTGCCGGCGCTTTCTGCGGGGTGCCAGGGCTCGCAATCGGGATGCGCTGGTCGTTGTCACTGGCTGCTATGCAGAAGTCGCCCCTAACCGCCTGGCCCAGATGGATGCTGTGGACCTGGTGGTCGGCAATGCCGATAAGCAGCGGCTGGCGGAGCTTGTCCCGCCCGGTGGACCTGCTTGTGAGACGCCTGACACCGGGCAATTGGTCAGCGAGTTTGCCGGCCACACCCGGGCGTTCGTGAAGGTACAAGAGGGCTGTGATGCCCGCTGCGCCTACTGCATCATTCCCTACGCGCGGGGGCCCAGCCGCAGCACACCGCCAGGCAAGGTCCTGGCACAGGCAGAGCTGCTCATCTCTGCCGGGCATCCTGAACTCGTCCTCATCGGCACGCATCTTGGCAAGTATGGCGACGACCTAGCGGATGATACTGACCTTGCCGGCCTCTGTGTGAAGCTGTGCAGTCTGGATGAGCTTGGTCGGCTGCGGCTTAGTTCAATCGAGCCACGAGAGCTACCTGATTGCATTATCGAATTGGTGGCCGCAGGAGGAAATGCCCTCCCGCCTGACCCCTCTCTGCCTGGTCAGGGCAAGCTCTGCCGGCATCTCCACATCCCGCTGCAAAGCGGCTGCGATAGTGTGCTTGGGCGGATGAGACGCCCTTATGACACAGCGTTTTATGCTGACCTCGTTGGCCGCATCAAGGTGGCCCAGCCACGCATCTGCATCGGCGCCGATGTAATGGTCGGCTTCCCCGGTGAGAGCGAGGACGAGTTTGAGCAGACGCACGAGTTTCTCCAATCGCTGCCGCTTTCGTATCTACACGTCTTTACTTACTCGCCTCGGCCTGGGACCGCTGCCGCCGAGATGCCTGAGCAGGTCCCCGGCCATGTCAAGAAGCGGCGAAATCACATTCTGCGGGAGCTGTCTGAGCGCAAGCGCCAGGCGTTCGGCGAGGCGCTGGTGGGAGAGGAATTGGAGGTCGTTGTGGAGCGGTTTGCGCCGCAAGGCCCCGGCCTGCTGCGAGGCGTCAGTGATAACTATATGCAGGTGATCTTCGCAGGGCCAGAAGAGCTAATGGGGCAGATCGTGGCTGTCGCAGTGAAGGAACGCAAAGAGGGTAAGCTTGTCGGGCTGCTTGCGTAATAGGAACAAAGGCCCGGCGCATGCCGGGCCTTTGTTCCCGTCCCGAGCTTGTTACCGCGCGCTCTCGTCGCTGCTTACAGTTACCAGGTAGGTGCTCCTCGGATATAGACCTTCGACGCCGGAGCTGGTAATCTGGCCTTGCCCCAGGACCTGTCCGTCTCTGGACAACTCTACAATGCAGCCGACCGGATAGGCCTCCCAGGGAGCATCTGCCAGGTCCAGGTAAACCCGGCCGAAGTCGTCCGTGACTCCGCGAGCAGCGATCACGCTGTGGTCCTCGGTCCACAGCGTGACTTCCATGTTCCTGGCGCTCCACAGGTCGCGGTCTATGACCATGAACTTGACTGGATGACGCTCGGGGTTGGCATACTGGCGGTAGTTGCGGAAGCGCAGGTCGTGTGGCTTGCCAAAGTTGTCCTCGCCGCACCAAAACTTCAGCTCGGCGCGCGAGACGTTCGTGATGCAGATGTAGTCCTGGCCGACCTGGACCCACTCGGAGCCGTTATTGAAGAACACCCGTGACATTTCGGTCGGGCCGTCGTGCTGGACCATCACCTCTATCCATTCGGTGGTGGGATCGTTCTGTACGGGCACGTCGTTGGGATCCGAATACCAGCCTTTGCCCTCCTGGACTGCGTTGAAGTGCCAGCGCAGGTTGCCTGGCTCGCCCAGCAGGATAATCTCAGGGTAACGATCAGGAATGCTGCCGCAGAAGTGTGCATAGTAGCCGTGGTTGGCGTGGATTGCGGCCGAGGGTGCCATCATCTCGACTGCAAGGGTTGCGTCAGTCTCCCAGAAGCGGGGGGTGAAGATGCCATTAAAGCCCTGCTCCTCGGCCGTCGCTCCCTCTGGCGTGCCGTAGATACGGCAGTAGCCGTCCTTCACCTCGACCTCAATGCCGGGAGTGCTGTTCCAGATGTGCCACAGGCTCAGGTCCAGGCTATCGCCGTTGAAGGCGTCACGAGCGATGGCCCCGCAGACGGCATGCTGTACTCCTGCCACAATCCCTGCGGTGATCTCATAATCTTCCTGGGCTTGGCTTGAAACGGCAACCATCGCCAGAATCCCTCCCATAACGAACAGTAACAGACTCTTACTAGCTACAGTCTTCATTGAGAACTCCTCCTTGCCAGCTACGACACGGCCCAAGCAGCGCAGCATCGCCATAGCGTGTTTGGCTATCAAAGGCCCCTGATCACCAGTGGCCAATCGGCAGCTAGGGCCTCAGCCCTCTACGGTCCACTGTTCCTCGTCTATGTACCACTGGGTGGTATCATCGAGGAACATCTGGGTCTCGGACAGGAGTTGCAAGTGCTGGTGTTCAGCATTCAACAGCACCTCATAAAAGGCCCTGGCCTCCTGGACGGTCGCCTTCTCAAGTTGCTCCGAGTAGAACTGGATGCTTTCGCGTTCGGCCTGCATGGCCAGGTCGTAGATCTCAGTTAGTTCGCTATCGCGCGTGACGGCACCAGTAACATCAGAGCGAGCGGTGTCGAACAGCTTCTGGAGGTCCTGGGCCTCGAGTTTGCAGCCTTCGCCACATTCTTCGACCGAAGGCCAGTGCCCCTCCTTCTGCATAACCTGATAGTAGGCCTCGATGTACTGCTTATGGTTGAGTTCGTCGGCGGCCAGGAACTCAAAAGTGCGCCTGGCCAGAGGATTGGAGACCTGCTGGGACGCCTCGAGATAGGAGCCGTGGCGCTCCTCTTCCTTAGCGATGGCTGTCTGCAAGATTGCTAACACACTCTCAGTAGACATTCTACATTCCTCCCGTGCTGGGCCTCGTTGGCGGCGGACAGCTCTGCTCACCGCGGGTGATCGTGCCGACTATGGTTGAGCATTCGCCGCAGCTAGGCTGTAGTCCTTGGCTAGCCGGCTGCCCGTGACGCAGGAGATCCAGTTGTGTCGCCCTACCAGTGGGCGCATTTGACCACCGCCCATTCAACCGGCAGGTGTCCTGCGCGAAGGAACGAGTCGGTATTCCGCCGAACTAACCTTGCCAACGACAGCAACACATTCAGCGTGGGGAGATTCACTATGGCATATGGAATATTGGTAACCTTCGCCGGATACCCGTACACTCCCAGTAGTTTAACACTGGACAACGGCCTGGCTAATTTGGCCGGTGCGCTGGCCACCGAGGGGCACTCTGCCCAGATTGCTGACCTCAACACTATCTCCACTATGCAGCGGCTGTTCCCTGAGAGCATCGCTGAGGCCATCAAGCTCCTGGCCCAGCAGCTAATGGGCAGCGGCAAACCCTCGCAGGCCGAGACGGCCGAACTAGCGCGGCTGCAAGCTGAATTGGAACGGCACCAGGAGCGGGAGGTCGAGACCATCGCCGCTGAAGTGGTGGAGTTAGTACGAGGAGCGGCGGCGGACTTCGTCGGCTTCAAGCTGTGGAATGGTGACGGGTTCGTGGGGAGCGTGCAGATTGCTCAGCAGATCAAGAAAGCATTCCCCGATGTCAAGCTCTACGCCGGCGGCCCGCAGGCGTCGTGGTTCCGCGACATCATCTATGGTTATACCGATGTCTTCGACGCCGTCTGCTACGGCGAGGGCGAGGGCATCATTGCCCAACTGGCTGATCACGCGACAGGCCAGCAGCGTCTGGAGGAGATACCCGGCATTATCTGCAAAAACGGCAGCCAGGTGCGGACCGTTCCACGCGGCGAGTACCTGGACCTCGCCTCCCTGCCGGAGCCGATCTACGACGAAAGCGTCTATCCTGCTTTAGCGGGGGATGAGAAGATCAAGATGTATGTGCTGGACGAGAGTCGCGGGTGTCCATATCAGTGTGGATTCTGCACCCACCCTATCGAAAGCGGCACGCGGCTGAGGACCCGACCGGCGGGGATGCTGGCCGATGACATCGAGAGGATGTGGCGCAAGCACAGGATGAGAGCCTTCCGCTTCTCTGGCTCATCCACGCCTGGAAGTCTGATGGCTGAGGTGGCCGATGAGATCTTGGCGCGTGATCTGGATGTCGAGTTTGCCTCGTTTGGTCACTTCCGCACCACTGATCCCCAGCACTTCGAGAAGCTGCGACAGGCGGGGCTGTCCGCCATCTTCTTCGGGCTCGAGAGCGGCTGCCAGAGGATCCTGGATAAGGCCGTCCGAAAAGGCATTGACCTGGGCAAGATCAAAGAGACCGTGCAGGCGGCTCAGGATGCTGGTATCTTCGTGGCAGTTAGCATGATTGTTCCGCTACCGTTCGACACTGAGCAGACGCTACGCGAGAGCCTGGCACTGCTCTTGGACATACGAGCCGACTCGACTCTCGTGCAGTTTCCGGGCCTGCTGCCGATGACACCGTGGTACGAAGAGCCGGAGCAGTATAACTTCGAGTTCGATAAAGCTACATTCTTGCCCAACTCACTCGACTACAAGATCAAGCTGTTGTTCCCGCCGCAGTACTGGGACCCGCTGCCGTATAAGCTGAACGGAATGGCCTTTGACGAGTTCACCAAGCTGACGGCGTGGTTTGCCGCCGAACTGGAAAAGAACGGCCTTCTGACCGGGGTGCCGGATGACAATGCCTTGATCGCGCAATGTGCAGGGATGTCAGCGCGGGAGTTTCGGGATGGGGCACGGCTATGGTGTATGACCGGCGACTGGCAAGCGCTACAGGAGGTGGCAGTACGCACTAACCAACAGGCCTGCCCGCCGGCCGGCTAGACGGCCCGTGGGGCCACCCCACGGAGAGCCTCAATCAGGTTGTTGACATTGAAGGGCTTGTAGATAACGGCGTCGAGGTACTGACCGTCAGGGCCCAAGGACGCCTCGGCACCCCTCACACCGGTCAGCAGGATGACAGGCAGATCGGGTTCGGACTGTTTTACGCGGCGCGCCAGTTCAGTGCCGGTGATACCGGGCATATCCAGGTCGGCCAGGACTACGGATATCTGCTCATCATCCAGGCCCTGGCGGATGTTGAATTCGTCCCACGCCGCCTCGCCAGAGCCGGCTGCAACGGTCTCGAAGCCAGCCACCCGCAGCAGTTGGCAGATAAGAGACAGGGCGCGTTCGTCATCATCCACAACTAGCACGCGGCCGGCCCCGCCGACATCCGGCTCACTGGTGGCAACGAGGGGCAGGCGGATATCTACTTTCGTACCCTTGCCGGGTTCGCTTTCCAGGTGAAGGCTGCCGCCGTGCTGCGTGATCAGTTTATTGGCCAGGCTGAGGCCCAGACCGGTTCCATCTTCTGACTTGGTCGTGAAGAAAGCGGTTGTGGCCTGTGCCAGCACGTCCGGCGTCATCCCCACACCATTATCTTCTGTCCGGATGACGACATGGTCGCCGTCTTGCCACCCGGTCACGGTCACGACACCGCCGCTCTCGGCCAGTGCCTGTCTGGCGTTGATCAGGATATTGGTCAATGCCGCACGCAGCGCCGCCGCGTTGCCGAATATCTTGGGCAGATGCGGCAGCTCATTACGCATTTCATGGCGGGATTCGAAACCGGCGACCCGCCCACTGCTTAGCTCAAGAGAAGAGCTTACGACCTCGTATAGGTCAACCATCTCACGTGGGGCATAGGGATCGGATTTGAGGAACTCACGAATGCGGCTGGTAGCGCTGGAGCCGTCCTGGGCAGCCGCCTCGATGGTGCGCAGGGCGTCGCTCAGCTCAGCCAGGTCAACCTCCTCGCCCATTTCTGTTCGTTTGAGTAGCAACTCTATGGTCAGCATGATGGTACTGAGCAGGTTGTTGAGGTCGTGGTTGACCTCGGCAGCAATCTCACCCAGTGCGTTGAGGCGGCTGAGGTGACTGACCTGAGCCTGCATTGACTGGTGGGCCGTAGTGAGCCCGGCCACAATAGCGGTGCGGTCGAGGGCATCGAGGTCGCCGCTGAGGCCCGCGCCATCGGTCAACGCCTCACGTATCTCGCGCAACTGTAGCTCCAGGAGCCGCTCCTCACGGTGAGACCGACGCTGGTTCAAAGCTCGCCGTACAACATCCTCGACATCAGGCACGCTGAAGGGCTTGGTAATATAGTCAGTCGCTCCCAGTCGTATGGCGCTTTGGGCTGTCTCCACGGCGGCGTAGGCCGTTATCATCGCCACTTGCACGTCAGGATGCTTCTCCTTGATGACCTCCAGCACCTCAACCCCATCCATTCCAGGCATCCGCACATCCAGGAAGACCAGGTCGGGCTCCAACTCCTCGATCATCACCAGCGCTTCAGGGCCATCAGCAGCCACACGCACGTTGTGAGTGTCCTTGAGTATTATGCGCAGAGATTCGCGCGGGCCGGCCTGGTCATCCACGACCAGTATTTCCGCTCTCATAAGCTAAGTCACCTCGGCCAGGTGTGCGACCTTTGATGTAGAGACGGGCAGGAACACCTTGATGTAGGTATTCCCGTTTTCAAGCACCGCCTCCACGCTGCCGCCCTGGCGCTCAAGGATGCGCTGGCTGACTGCGGGCCCTAAATCCGCATCGGGGTGCTCCAGAGCGTAGAGCGGGTCCAGCAGGCTGGACAGTTCGGTACCATCAGATCTGGTGCTCTCAGCGGCAAACGAAATACATAGCCGCGCGTCGCCGTCGCGCATCTCGACCGGGCCAACAGCTATCTCCACCCAGTTCTTAGTCTGGCCGCGGGCAAATTGGAGCAGATAGAGCAAGGCTTCGGCGGTTGAAACAGGCTCGACCGTAACATCAGGCAGAGGGCCATGCTCTTCGATTTCGGTTTGACACCACGCTATCTCATCGGATTCCTCAAGCTTGGTCAGGGCATTTTGTACAAGCTGCCGGGGGGCGACCGCCTCCGGCCTCCCGCTTGGCCCCTGAACCAAGGTCATCATTTGGCTGATCAGTTCATTGATGCGTACGATTTCCTTCCTGACCGTATCGGACCAAAACTCCCTGAAGTCAGCCTCAGCATGGCGTTCGGGCAGTAACTCAGCAAAGGTACGGATGCTTGACAGCGGCGTCCTGATCTGTTGAGCCAGTCGCGCCACCACATTGTCGAGCACTGCCATCCGCTCAGCCTGCATCTTCTGCTCAGCTAGTTCCTTTTCGGTTGTAATGTCCTCAAAAAACAGCAGGCCGCCAATCGACCGACCTTCGTCGTCGGTAAGCTGTGAGGTCGAGACCCGCAGCACCAGCGGAGTACCGGGCAGGGGTGTCTCATGTCCCTCCAGAACCTGGCCAGCCTCCAATGCGGCGTAGGCCAGATCACCCAGCGGGGAAGGAAGACTGCGCAGATCGTGGTTTATGACCTGGTCAGCCGCTGTCCCCAGGGTGTTCGCAGCATACTGGTTGTAGACTAGCACTTTGTGGTCTCGGCCCAGCACCACTACACCGCCGTTCATTGTGCTGAGCACCTTATCAATGTACTCCTTGTTGCGGGATAGCTCCTGATGCAGCTCGATATCATGAGCGGCAATCCCGATCTGGGTGGAGAGGACGAAAATCGTCTCCATCTCAGCCACCGTGTAGGGACCGCCGGCCACCTTCTCACCTAACAGCAGTATCCCCCACAAATGTCCGCTATCAAGCACCGGCACGGCCAGGCAACCACCAAAGGTATCCATCTCTCGCGCTAGCTGCGCCATCAGGTCATCTACAACAGCGTGCCCGGCTACCTCAGCGTGGGTGATGACACGCCGCTGACGTCGGTACCAGGTGGGCAGACCATCGGTGAGTAGCAGCCGGCCCTGCTCAGCCACGGCTGTGTGAAGACCCAATGAGCGCACCACCCGGTAGCAATCGTCTGCGCTGGCGCGCCACAGCAGACAGTAGGAGCCACAGCCTGTCAGTTCCCCGACAGCCTCAACGTACACGTCCAGAAGGCGTTGCAGGTCAAAGCCTGCGGCCAGCCCTCCCACCAGCTTGTGCAGCGCGCTTTCGGCTGGCGTACGGGCGTTGGCAGTTGCGACTAGGCCTGGCGCGTCCGAGGCGAGTTGGCCCCGGCGCTGGGCACGTGTCTCCTGGGCCAACTGTACGCTTTGAAGCGCTTCGCGGACACAGCGGTCAATCTCCTGCTCGCCGCCGGAGATATCCAGCCACAGATCTGGCTGCGCACCATCGGCCAGGCGGGCCTGCTCAATCACCTCAGGTACCGTCACACATAGCACTGTCATTTCCGGCCCCAGCCGGCAGAGCCGTTCAATCAGACGCCCGGAGTTAGCGGTCAGATGGGGCAGCTCCACGATCGCCAGGTCCGCCGCTAGCGACAGCATCAACTCCTCGGCCTCTGCAGAGCTGGCCGGTCGCAGGACGGTAACATCAGGCGGTAGCCGCTCGGCCACTCGCTCAGACCACTCGGCCCCCGGCTGCCACAGTAGCGTGATAATCATCGCTGTTGCAGCTCACCTCCTGTCTCAGCGGAAACGACCTCACCATTAAGGGGTAGTGTCAAGGTGAATTGTGTGCCGTTGCCAATATTCGTTTGCACAGATGCGCTCCCCCCGTGCTCCTCCATAATGGCTTGGCACACGGCCAGACCCAGCCCGGTCCCACCAGGCTTGGTGGTGTAGAAAGGTTCAAAGAGGTGGGTGAGATCCTCGGCTGCGATAGCGGTGCCGGAGTTCCACACCTCGATGACAATCTCACTATTGTCGTCATCACCGCTCAGGGGTTGAGACCGGGTGGTAACACGTACCTCGCCCGCCTGTGGTGCGGCCTCCACAGCGTTGAGGACAATGTTCATCAACGCCTGCCGCAACCGGCTTTCATCAGCCAAAGCGGGGGGCAGACTGGCAGCGCAGGCGTGGTGTAGTTCTAGCTGTTTGGCCTCTGCGGTGGCCGACAGAGACCGCAACACGCTTTGCACCAGGTCATTTACGTCCACCGACGCCCGCGCGGCGCTGATCGGTCGCGATAGCATCAGCAATTGATCCACCAGGTTATCAATACGATCAATTTCGTCGTGAGCCACCTGCGCGAAGTCGGATTGGAACTCGGGGTCCGAAAGGCGCGTGGGTGCCAGCTCGGTGAAGGTGCGGATCGCCACCAGCGGGTTGCGAATCTCGTGCGCCATGCCTGCTGAGATCGTACGCATGAGGGCCAGGCGCTCGGCCTCCCGACGCTTACTTTCCAGCGCCTCATGTACACTCATATCACTGAGCACCATCACCGCGCCCCTGTAGCCGCCACGCATATCGGTCAACAACGAGATGCTATAGGTAACGGGCACGCGATTTCCGTCAGGCCGTGCGATCTGGGCCTTCTTTTCGGTCCGCACCTGGCCGTGATCGTGGGCCATTTCCAGCGGCCCTCGCACCGCCGCAGGCAACTGCTCAACAGAACGTCCCAGGACGCGGTGCTCGCCAATACCCAACATTCTGGCCGCGGCAGGGTTGAACAGTGTGACACGGGCCTGCTCGTCAACCGCTACTACCCCACTCTCCATCCGTCGCAGTATCATCTCAAATAGTTCTTTGATGGTGAGCACTTGAGCGTGTAGCTCGGCGTTGCGCAGCGAAAGGACAATCTGGGCACACAGGCTCTCTAGCAGCTCCAGGTCGGCCCAACGATACATACGGTTCCCCTCGCGTGGCCCGGTGCACAACAGTCCTGTTAGCTCCCCCTCCCACTTCAGCGGTACGACGACCTCAACGCCCAATTCTTCCATTGCTGCCAGCAACGGCTGCGCCTCGGCCAGCGGGCGGAAACGCAGTATATCCTCCCGATACAGTGGCTTGTCTTCGCCGGCGGCAGTACGTATCAGCACATGGTCAGATGACAAGACCTGATGACTATCCATCTGGGGCCGTTGGGCCTTGACATCCTGATAGGCAGGACACACCGCGTCACCGGTCGGTTTTTCTATCACGTATACCCAGGCTGTTGTTGCTTGCACAGTATTCACCGCTGTGGAGACCACCAGTTCATAGATCTCCTCTGCCTCCAGTGCATGGCCAATTCGCCGCGAAGCCTCCTGCAAGGCCTCCACGAAGCTGGTATCCTTGCCGCCGAAGCGCGCTTCAATGAGTTCGCGCGTAACTGAATGAATGGCGACGAAGATAATGGTGAGAACCCCGGCTGTGGCCAGGACCGTAATCATCTGACCGGTGCGGTCTGGCCCGCCACCGGTAAGGCCCAGCAGACCAATCCCGACTAACCCAGCAAACCCAATCACGCCCGCGGTCACCAGGTAGGCCGCCCAGCGCCGAATAGCAGTGCCCACGTCCATCAGCCGGTGCTTGGCGATGGAGTAGGCGATGAAGCCGACGGCAAAGATATGGCCCACGGCGCCCCAGCCGCTGGCAGCAGTTGTCGCGAAGATCAGCGGGATGGCAAGGATCGTCGCAATTCCCGTGCCGTGCGCCAAACCCATACCTGTCAGCACGTAGAAGATCTGCACGCGCTGGAGGGCGCGCGCCTTGCGCCACTTCAGGATCAGAATGACGTCCCCGTATCCCAGTGTGGTCACCAAGAACACAAAGAAGAGCTGAATCGGCCAGCCGTATGTCACCTCCACAATGCCCGGCGTCACCTGCAGGTCGAGGATGAGTTCGGGCATGAACGCCACGCTGGCGCCTACCAAGCCCCAGAAAAACAGCAGCACCCGCCACCGCAACCTCTGGTAGCGCAGACTGGCGGGAAAGACCCAGGCGAAATCCACGAAGGTCACGGCGCCCAGGGCCGCGCCAATATGGCCGGCCCGTACCCACAGCCGGGCCATATCTGCGGCCAGCGAAGTCATTATCAACAGATTAGTAGTGACCCACAGCGCTGCGGAGAAGGCGTAAACAGCAAACAGCTTGTTGACAGGCCGGTCCGGTGCTCGCCGGTACACTGCCAGGCCCAGAACGACCATATTTAGGGCTGCAAACGCCAGGCAGACCGAATTCAGGGTCATTGTGATCCTGCCTGTGGCTACACAGTGTCGGCGTCAAATCGCCGCAGCACTAATGCCGCGTGGGTGCCGCCGAAACTGTGGCCGTTTATCATTACCGTGTCGACACGAGTATATCTGGCCGTCCCTGGCACGTAGTCAAGGTCACATTCAGGGTCCGGCTCCTCCAGGTTCATCGTCGGAGGAATGCGGCCAGTCTCTATCGCCAGACAGCCTGCGATAGCCTGGAAGCTACCACCCGCCGTCCAGGGCTGGCCCGAGCTTGGCTTTATGGAGCTGATAGGTATGTGGTGGGCGTGCTTGCCCAAGGCTAGTTTGAGGGCATTTGTATCGCAGCGATCGTACTCAACGTTACTGATGCCGTGAGCGCAGACGTAGTCAATGTCAGATGGAGCCAGCCGGGCACTACGGATGGCGTTCGTCATTGCATGGGCCAGTTCGACACCGTCGGGATCCGCCGTGACCAGATGCTGGGCTTCGGTAGCCGAGCCGTGGCCGACGACTTCAGCGTATATGTGAGCGCCACGGTCCATTGCGTGCCTGGCGCTCTCAACTATCACGGCTCCGCCGCCCTCAGCTATCACCAGGCCATCGTGTCGCTTATCGTAGGGGCAACACGCCTTCTGTGGGTCTCTGCTATTGGAGGCAAAGACACCGAGACGATCCAGCAGCGCGAGGCCATAGTAGTTCATACAGGAGTCGGCCGAGCCCGCCACTACCACATCAGCCTGTCCAGTGGCGATGACTTTGCGCGCCTCTTCGAGGGCATCATGGGCTGCCGCGCAGCCTCCGGCGAAGGTCCCGTTGGGCCCGCGCATATCAAACTCAATGAATACCCGGGCCGTGGCCGCGTGCGGGAGGACCTCCACACACACGCCTGGTTGCAGAGCGCGGATGCCACGGCGCAGGAACCTGTCGTAGGCTGCCTCGCTGAGGTTCCCCTGTCCGGCAGTGCTGGTACCGAAGAACGCACCCATCCTTAGCGGGTCGGTATCACGGGGGTCCAAATACGCATCATCCATGGCCAGGCGGGCTGCCGCGACGGCAAAATGCACAAAGCGCGCGGCAGATTTCGCCTCGCGCGCATCCATATAGTCGGTAGGATCGAAGTCCTCGTCCTTGATCTCCCCGCCAATTTTGCACTTCAGATCGGTTGTGTCCGTGCGCGTCAGGTATCCGATGCCGCTCTTGCCATTGACAACAGCATTCCAAAAGGGCTCTTTGCCGATGCCATTGCAAGCTACGACACCCAGACCCGTAATGACTGCGCGCCGATCGGCCGCAGTTCTGGCCTTCATCTCTTACGCCTCACTGGTTGCGTAGAGTTGCTACTTCGCTGACGCCAAGTCTGTGGCCCCCCAACGAATGGCGTCAATACTGTGTCCATTGGTACTGAGGGTAGCCTAGCATCCCTGCCCGGCGTACCCCGAGAGGCGTGCCCCCCGAGCTAGTCGCACGCACCCTCACTCTTACGGCAACGCTGACAACTTCAAAGGCCAGCACTCCCCAACCAAAAGTATAGCATAGTTTGCCCAGAATTGGCAAGCAACACTTGGCTTTTCTTGAAGAATATGCTACTCTAATAACAGACCGGCACGATAGTGAGCACACTCTAGACAGTCTGCCAATGCAGCCTACAACGAAGGGATGGATGCAGCTATGCGACGCAACATCACACTGGCAGCTTGTTTTGTCATTGCGGTGGCAATGGCCTGTGGCCTGGCTTGGGGTCAGGGCATATTTGTCCCAATGTACTCTGCCACCCACCCGTACTCCCTACCCCTGACGACCTCGGTACGATGTTTTGCGATGGGCAATCAGGAGGCCTGCGTACCCGATGACGGGTTTGCCAATCCGGCCTATGGCGGGTTGCTGACCGAGATGAACGCCCGGGTGCGCCTGGGCAACGTCAACTTCGACCACGGGCCGGACCTCGACTTGGCACTGACCAGCATCGGCTTTCCAATAGACCCGGGTGATCCCAGCGACGGAGGGATGCAGATCGCGGTGTTCAACACCTCTAGCGATGCTGCTCTGACAGTGATGCCTGGTACCACAGACCCGGTTAGCGTCAAAATGGCCGAGAGGGACCTGGGCATTATGTGGGGCCGACGCTGTAGTGACCGTGCGCTGGTTGGAGTAGGCATCTCGCCGATTATGGACACGGACTTCAAGGTGCGGGACCCCGCCACGGGCACCCCGCTGGTGCTGCTGAGAGGCAAGGTCGTCGGAGGGCTGCGGCTGGGAGTTGTCTACGATATCAGTGACAACCTCACCTTTGGCGCCCTGTACGACAAGTACAAGGAAGAGGTCAAGTCAAGCGGGCTGTACTTGGGCCTTCTGACTGAGTGGCATTTCTGGTCTGAGCAGTGGGGCGCTGGCCTCAGCTACACCCCGGATGCGAGGACCACTTTGGCCGCCGAGTTGCAGCGCTACGAGTTGAAGTTCGAGATCGGTGCACTCGACCGCCATCGCGCAAGCTGGCACTTTGGCGCCGAGCGCTGGGTTGCCCCGCAGTGGGCCTGTCGGGTAGGCACAAACGATGGCAGCGTGACGGCAGGGCTGGGCTATCAAAGTGGCAGTGGCAAGTGGGGTGTGGATTATGCCTACCTGCGCAACTGGGCCGGCAAGGACTTCAAGCCCTTGTTCGGCTCCTCCGACACGCACATGCTGGTCGCCGAGCGCCACTGGTAGGCGTAGAC
>JALGTI010000041.1 GCA_029821455.1 Candidatus Zipacnadia bacterium
CTGACGCTGTGGTGCCAGTTTTATGCGGAGAGCAGTGAACTGGTCGGCAGGCTGCCGGCCACGGTGTTCAGACCTCAGTCCGGGGTGGAGTCTATCGCCCTGCGAATGGGGCTGCGAAGAGAGCCGCCGGCGGCAGTAGCCCACCCGGCCAGTTTCTTTGCAGGGGTCCGGGGCGCGCTGGGCCACAGGCGCAAGACCCTCGCCAACTCGCTGCGATCTGATAGGAGACTAGGGCTAAGTGGGGGCCAGGTGGCGGCGATATTGAAAGTGGCCGAACTGGATGGCAGCAGGCGCGGAGAAACACTCGACTTCCAGGAGTTCGCCCGCCTGGGCAACGCGCTGACCGCCGAGATTGGGCCTATGTCTGGGGGCTGCGATGAAGGCAACTAGCGGCCCGGCTCAAGAGCTGACCCTGAAGGCCTTCTGCAAGATCAACCTGACCATTGAAATAACAGGCAAACGGCCAGATGGCTACCACGACCTGCTGAGCGTAGTGCAGACCGTATCGCTGGCTGACGAGATCACCGTCAGGCGCGTGGAAGGCGCCAGTCGGCTGCAGGTCGAGGGGTGGCTGGTTCCCGAAGGGCCGGAAAACCTGTGCCTGCAGGCTGTGGAACTCCACCAGACTGAGTATGGCTGGGCCGGCGGCGTGCGCATGAGGCTCAAGAAGAACATTCCACCTGCTAGTGGCTTGGGTGGTGGGTCCAGTGATGCGGCCGCGACGCTGGCCGCCCTGCAGCGGCTGACCGGCCTGCCGGAAGAACAGGACGAACTGCGCCCCCTGGGGGCGGAACTGGGCAGCGATGTGGTGTTGTTCCTAAGTTTAGGGGCTGCCGTGATAAGTGGTCGGGGTGAGGTGGTCGAGCCGCTGCCGGCAACGGTCGGCGGTTGGTATTGCGTCTTGGTCTGGCCACAGTTCGGTATCAGCACTGCCAAGGCCTATGAACAACTTGTGCCTGCGGATTGGTCCGATGGCACATGGACCGGGCGCATGAAGGAAGCACTAAGCCACGGGGCTGATATTGAGTCCATTGCGGAATTGCTATACAATAGCTTTACGCAGGGCCTGGAGGCAAGGCACCCGCAGTTGCGGGAGATCGCGGATGCGCTCAAGAGCCGTGGAGCGCTGGGCGCGTTGCTGTGCGGCAGTGGCTCAGCCACCTTTGGTCTGTTTGGGGACCTCTCAACAGCGCAGGAGGCAGCAGAGGCGTTGGGGGATACCGGACTGTGGACAACCGTAGCAGAACCAGTCGCAGCAGGATATGAAGTCATTCGTTGAGAGACGGTGAGAAGCGATGGCTGAAGGCGAATTACAGGCGATGTGCGCCGCAGTGCTGGCGGCCAGTGGGCTGGACCGGGTAGCGCGGGCCTACGATGTGCCTACTAAGGCAATGGTGCCGATCGGCGGCGAGCCGGTGGTTCGCCGGGTGATTGCTGCCCTCAATGGCGCGCGGCTGGTGCGCGAAGTAACGGTAGTGGTGGGAGCGGGCTCTCTGGTCGGCAGTATGGCGGGAGATATCGCTTCCGTTGCGGAGGCGGCCGGTCCTTATATTCTCGACAGCCTCGATGCGGCGCTGGGAGCCTATCCGGGCGAAGAGCAGATTCTGCTAGTCACGGGAGACTTGCCACTGCTCACGTCGGTGGCCGTTGACGACTTTGTCAGTCAGGCCCTGGCCTATGCGGCCGAGTTGACCTATTCGGTTGTAGCCAAAGAAACGATGGAGGCGAGTATACCAGGCGCCGTGCGCACCTATGTGCCCCTAGGCGATGGCCGCGTTACGGGGGGGAATCTGTTCTGCATCAGCCGGCAGTTCGCCCGACGCGAACGGGCACGGATAGCTCAGGCCTTTGCCGCGCGTAAGAATCCCCTGGGGTTGGCTAAGCTGATGGGGATCGGGTTCGTCCTAAGCTTTATCGTTCGCCGGCCGCGCCTGGAGGAAGTGGTGCGCCATGCCGAGAGGCTCTTGAATTGCAGGGCGCATGTGGTAGAATCGAGCCATCCAGAAGTGGCCTTCGACATAGATAAACCAGTCCACGTTGAGAGGGCTAAAGAGGTGCTGGCGCGGCTGACGATGGAACGCAGTCCCCAGGTGCAATAGAGTTGGGGTGTGGCCAAGCGGTAAGGCGCGGGACTTTGGATCCCGTATTCGCAGGTTCGAATCCTGCCACCCCAGCCAGACTGTTATAGAGACAGGGATAGTTCCAACCCCAGGAGTGACACCTAGTGACAGCGGGCGACATGAAGATATTCAGTGGCAGTTCGAACCGCAAGCTGGCCCAGCGTATCTGCGAGGAGCTGGGATGCGAAGGCGGTGACATCCATGTGGGGCGCTTTGCCGATGGGGAGGTGCAGGTGCAGATCAATGAGAGTATCCGCGGGATGGACTGCTTCATCGTCCAATCGACCTGCCGGCCCTGCAACAACAACCTGATGGAACTGCTGGTGATGATAGACGCTTTCCGGCGGGGAAGCGCCGAACGGATAGTAACGGTGATCCCCTATCTAGGCTATGCGCGGCAGGATCGCAAGGCCCGTGGCCGCGAGCCGATCACAGCCAAGCTGGTGGCTAACTTGCTCACCATGGCCGGCGCCGACCGGGTGTTAGCGGTAGACCTACACGCCGGGCAGATACAGGGCTTCTTCGATATCCCGGTAGACCACCTGACTGCCCGTAACTTACTGGCGGAGTATTTCAAGCAGCAGGGGCTGTATGGCGAGGACACGGTGATCGTTGCCCCGGATGAGGGGGCAGTTGACGCCGTGCGCAGGATGGCCGACGTACTCGACGCCTCCCTGGCCATTATCGCCAAGCGGCGTCCGGGCCCCAATCAGGCCAGCGTTATGGAGATAATCGGTGACTTGAAGGGCATGCGGGCGATAATGCTGGACGATATGGTGGATACGGCGGGCACGATGGTGGTGGGGGCCGAGGCGCTGCTGGAGCGCGGCGCGGCTGAAGTGCACTGCGCGGCCACCCACGCGGTTCTGTCCAAACCGGCCACCGAGCGACTGGAGCAGTCCGTCTTCAAGAGTGCAGTATTTACAGATACCATCCCGGTCCCACCGCGCAAGCGGCTCGCGCAGATGCGGATACTAAGCGTGGCACCGCTGTTGGCCGAGGCAATAAAGGCGATTCACGCCAACGCCTCTGTTAGCGTGCTGCTGAATAAGCGTCAGACGCACATAGTGAAGATACTCTAACGGTCTTGTGGAAAGCCGTGCAGGAGGACGAAGGAATGGAGCAGATTAAGTTACAGGCATACAGGCGAGATGAGACAGGGAAGGGAGCAGCGCGCAGGCTGCGGGCCCAGGGCCTGGTGCCCGGGGTCGCGTACGGGTTGGGTAAGGAAACGGCAGTCCTCAGCGTGCCATCTGAGGCGCTCAGAGATGTGCTGCGCAGCGGCCGGGGCGCCAACGTGCTGCTGGACCTGGCGATCGAGGGCATCGAAGGCGACCACGACACCGCCGCTATAATCAAGGAGATTCAGCGCCACCCGATTAGCAGGGAAGCGCTGTCGGTGGACCTGCAGTGGGTCTCGCTCAAGGAAAGTATAACCGTGGAGGTGGCGGTGGTAGTGGAAGGGAGTGCGCCGGGTGTTGAAGAGGGCGGAGCCCTGGAGACGATACTCCACACCGTCCCGGTCGCCTGCTTGCCCACGGCGATACCCGAGCAACTCGTCATTGATATCGCCGGGATGGAGATCAATGATACGCGATACGTGTCTGATTTTGTGGTCCCTGAGGGAGTTGAGATACTGGCGTCGCCGGAGGAAGCAGTCGTGACCATCGTCCCGCCTGTTAACCTTGAGGCCCTCGAAGCGCGCCTGGAGGAAGAGGAACTGGTGGGCGTTGAAGTCGAGGGCGAAGAGGTCGAAGAAGTCGAAGAAGCGGAAGAAGAGGCTGCCGAGGGCGAGGAGGCAACGGAGGAGGAGCAATAACCGGCCTGCCCGGATGCCCGTTCTCAGTCAGATATGGGGCCGGCCGGCAGGTCGGCCCTGTCAGTTACCAGAGTGTGTGAGCGACGATGAAATGCATCATAGGTCTGGGAAACCCGGGAGCACAGTATGCCGATACGCGCCACAATGTCGGCTCCTGGGTCGTGACTGCATTAGCTAAGCGTAACGATATCCCGCTCAAGCGCAAGCGACTGCGGGCAATCCATGGCAAGGGCGAGATCGCCGGCCAGGGCGTGCTGCTGGCCTGGCCGCAGACGTTTATGAACAACAGCGGCGAGGCAGTCAGGCGGCTGGTTGCCTTCTACCAGATAGAATCACCCCAGGAGTTGCTGGTCATCTATGACGACATCAATCTGGAACTGGGCGCGATGCGCATCCGTCGAGGCGGCAGCGAGGGCGGACACCGTGGACTGCGCTCGGTTATCGCCCACCTGGGGACGCAGGAGATCCCGCGTCTGCGCCTGGGCATCGGCAGTCCGCCGCCGGGCGTGGAGGCGGTGGACTACGTACTGTCGCCATTCAAGGCCAGTGAGCGAAAGGTAGCCCAAGAGCTGGTGGAACGCGCCGCCGAATGCGTCGAATGCTATCTGCAGCACGGCGTCGAGGCGGCGATGAATGAGTTTAACGGCTGAGGGCAATGCCTTGAGTGATCCTGTAGGGGCGCGATTTATCGCGCCCTGTATTTGATAATGCGTGTGGGGCGTGATGAATCACGCCCCTACAGTGCAGCAGAAAACCAATAGGGACATGGACAGGCAAGGATGCCTGTCCTACGGACAAGGATGCCAGTCCCACCCGATCCTACAGTTACTCCACCGTCACCGTCTTGGCCAGGTTGCGGGGCTGGTCAATGTGCTCCCCGCGCATATCGGCCATGTGGTAAGCCAGAAGCTGTAACGGGATCGCCACCGTAATCGGTGAGACTAGCTCCGGAACTGGCGGGACCCAGATCATATCATTGGGCTGGCTGGCGACGTCGTCGGGGTCCGCCTCTGCATCAACGCCCGTGACGGGTATCTGCTCATCGCCGTCGTCAGCCACCGCGATGACCGGTCCGCTGCGGGCCTTGATCTCCATAATGTTGCCAATCATCTTGTCATAGACCTCGCCGGCCACGGCGATGGCCATCGTGAAGCAGCTTGGCTCGATCAAGGCGATGGGGCCGTGCTTCATTTCGCCGGCGCTGTAGCCCTCGGCATGGATGTAGCTTATCTCCTTCATCTTCAGCGCGCCCTCCATAGCCGAGGGCAAATTGATGCCCCGGCCCAGGTAGAGGGCGTTCGGCTTCTCGTAGTGCTTGGCAGCGATGGCCTTGACATCCTCCTCGCGCTCCAATAGCACGCGCGCATGTTCCGGCATCTGCAGCAGCGCTGCCTTCAGCTCGCGGAGCTGCTCGGCCGACGCGGTCCCGCGGACCTCGGCGAAGTGGAGGGCAATAAGCTCCAAAGTCAGGATCTGCAGCGTGTAGGCCTTGGTGGAGGCAACGCCAATCTCGGGGCCAGCCTGGATGTACACCACCCCATCAGACTCGCGGGCGATGGAGCTGTCCACGACATTGAGCACGGAGAGTATCTTCGCGCCCTTCTCCTGCATATCCCGCAGCGCCACAAGAGTGTCGGCGGTCTCGCCAGACTGGCTGATAACAATGCAGAGGGTATTGTCCAGCACGACAGGGTCGCGAGCGCGTAGCTCGGCGGCCAGGTCCGCCTCCGAGGGGACGCGAGCAAGGTTCTCCATTATGAAGCGCCCCACCAGGCCGGCATTATAGGCCGTCCCACAGGCGGTGAGGACCACCTTGCGCAGGCTCTTTATTTCAGCCTCGGTCATATTCAGGCCCTCAAGGACGATGGACTTATCAGGATCGCTGAGCCGTCCGGCCAGGCAGGCGTGCATCGCCTCGGGCTGCTCGTGAATCTCCTTGTGCATGAAGTGCTTATGGCCAGCCTTTTCGGCTGCGTCGGCCGGCCAGGGGATGACGAAGACCTCGCGCTGGATGGGATTGAGGTCGAGGTCAGTCAATTCGATGCTGTCAGGCATCAGTAACGCCAGCTCGTCGTCGGCAATCACATAGACCTTATCAGTCTCCTTGCGGATGGCGCCCATATCGGAGGCGATGTAGTTTTCGCCCTCGCCAATCCCGACCACCAGCGGAGAGAAGCGGCGCACCGCTACCATTTGGCCGGGGTTGTCGGCACAGATAACCCCGAACGCGAACGCGCCCTGCAGGTCAGCGACCGCCTGGCAGACAGCGGCACGGAGGTCGCCTTCGTAGTACTTCTCGACCAAGTGGGGCATCACTTCGGTGTCGGTCTGGGAGATGAAAGTATGCCCCTCGGCCTCAAGCTGGGTGCGCAGCTCCTGGTAGTTCTCAATGATGCCGTTGTGCACCACGGCGATGCGGCCATCACAGGAGAGATGAGGATGTGAGTTCTGAACGGAGGGCTTGCCGTGGGTTGCCCAGCGGGTGTGCCCGATGCTTGTGCTACCAATAAGTGGCTGCTGTTCTAGCAATTCCCCGAGGACTGCAAGCTTGCCAACCACCTTGCGCACATCTAACTGTCCGTCTTCGGCTATGACCGCGATGCCGGCCGAATCGTAGCCGCGATACTCCAGGTGCCTGAGGCCGGCTATGCAAATATCAGCAGCCTGGCGGAATCCGATATAGCCAACTATGCCACACATTTCCCAGTGCGTCCTTTCCAAAGCGATAATATGATAGCCCTCCAGAGGAGGGCCGATGTTGATGCCAGTAGTTTGCAATTATATCCAGTTGTATTCGGATAGACAAGGGGTCAGGCCATTGGGTGGACGAATCAAAGGAGGGGGCATTTCTGGTCAACGGTCTTGCCAAGTGGCGCAGAAGCAATTATTATGGGGAGCCACAAACAGCATATTACTATGCTGAATTCGGGGAGCCTGGCCGTACCGCCAGGCCCTTACATATCTTATAAGGGAGAAAAATGAAGATACACAATATTTTCACCAACATTGTGGGCCGTACGCAGTTTGTGATAACCCTCAGCGACGAGGAGTGGCATGGCTGCTACAAGGATGTGCTAGATAAACTTCTGAATGACTTGACGGGTGGGGAGCCGTTCGACTATCTGGCCCAGATCGGGCACTTTGTTGTCCACTACCTGGGGAATGACGCTCATGTGGACGAGTTTTACCGCCGCAACTGGCCGCCGGCGCCAGCCGGCGCCAAGCCGGACGGAGGCACCATCAACATCACCGGAATCACCGATCTGGATACCCTCAGACTCCTGAAGGGTATCCACAACGATGAGGATGCCAAGGCTGCGTTAGAAAAGCTCCATACTGACCTCAATGCCGGGGGCGGCAAGTATCGCAGCCAGATCCGTGACGAGCGGATCGCGAACATCGAGGACTATCCGTATGACAAGCAGATTGAGATAATGCTAGAAAGTCCCAGTGCCATTTATGTGCCCAGTGAGGTGCTCTATATCACCCTGAACACGAACTACTATGGTGAGGTGAAGACAAAGAGCTCGCTGGGACCACTGGATGACATGATAACTAGGCGCATCGAGGTGGACGACCAAGGGCGGGTTACCAACCCTGAGGATATATGGCTGTCGCTACACACCGGCTGCGTTATCTATACCCGCGAGAGTGGCGAGGAGCGCGGCATCATCATCATCGCTCCCACCGGGACCGGCAAATCAACGAACTGCTATGGCCTGGTGGAGGCAAAGCCGGCCTGCAAGCTGGTGGCTGATGACTTCGGCTACGTCAACCTCGAGACGCTGGAGATAGTCTATTCAGAGCGCCATTTCTATATGCGTACCAACATTGTCGAAAACTATCCCCACTTGATCCCATATCTAGTGAACGAGCCACTAGAGAATGTGGAGTTCTGCCGCGAGAGTGTCAAACTCATAGAGAGCTTCGACACGCCCGAGCAGATGCACGACGCGGTGAAGCGAGGCTTGGCCACTAACGAAGAAATCCAGGACCTGATGCGGGAGATGAACATGAGCCGGGAGGATGTCGAGGATGTCATCAGGGCCCAGGGGCGCCTCACGTATCGTGACTATGACCGCCTGGTGGAGGAGATGTGCGCCAATCCGGCTGCTCGGTCAGTGATTGATCCCTGCGTGATGGTAGGCGAGGAGAAGTTCGCCACCACCGCAGTGCTCACCGACATCGTTTTGGCCAAGCGCGACTATGATGAGCGGTTCGTGATTCGCCAGCTTGACACCGCTGAAATGCTCGACATCCTCACCTCGCAAGGCAATGTCTACAACTATCATCAGAAGGAGACAGACCCAGACGGCTACCCAATCTGCTTCTCCCGGACGACCGAGATCTACTATGACCCGTACCTAATCACCGTTCACGTGGTGCGTGATCCTGAGAGCGGTCAGGAGGAGATAGGGGAGTTAGATCGGCTGCGCATCGCTGCATGGCAGCACCTCGGCAACAAGCCAGATGTGAGGATGGTATGGTTCAATACGCGGCTACCAGCCCCGCAGAGCCAGTTTGCGCTGCGCAAGTATATGGAGGGCGAGGTAGACGAGGCCCATATCATTAAGGGTGTAGATATCAGCGACGACCTGTGTCAGAGTCTGGGGCTGGAGAGACTGCACAAGGAGCCTGTCAGCGGTCGCCGGGAATTGGATCTGGTGGGGTTGTATGAGCGCTCTGAGAACGGCGCATTGCGAGAGGTAGAGGTTGTCGGTTTCTACAGGGGCAGTGGAGATGACCGGCAACTGCTGGAGGCAGTAGCCTTCTCCAAGACCGGCAAGGGTCTGGCCCAGGTGCGGTCCTGGTCTAAAGGCAGTGTAGAAGAGTTCCTGGTGGCCAACCGTCACCTGAACGTGAGGACGCTCTTTTCAGAGTAGGAATTTGCGGCGTGTACGACGAACTAGAGGCCGTCACCGGGGATGCCTTGTTATTGTTCGGCTGCTTTGTGCGGGCCACCAGTTCACGGGCGAGTAGGTAGTCGCGGGAGGAGAGGCAATGGAGCAGGTAACCAGCTTTAGATTACGGGAATGCATCGGCGTCGAGCGCCACGAGGAATGGCTGACGCGCGGCATTCCGGTCGGCGAAGGCAAGCTCAACGATCCGTTGGCTGTGGCCCTATTGGATGAGGCTGGTGAGCGGGTGCCGGTGGCTACGGAGGCTTTGACGCATTGGCCTGATGGGTCAGTGAAGTGGCTTAAGGTAGTGTTCCCGGCCACAGTAGCGTCACTTGCCACCTCTTCTTACTCCCTTGTAAGCGCTGAGCCACAGGAGCGACCACAGTGTGGCGAGGTAGAGGCTACTCATGAGAGCTTTCGTATCACCAATGGCGTCATTACCCTGGAGACAGTCATTGCCTCAGATTGCATCCTGGCAGAACTGAGGCGCAACGATGGCAGCATCCAGACATTAGGGCTGTATGCCGAGCTGATGGGTGATGACGGCCGCGAGTATCGCTCAATGGTGGAGAGTATTGCCGCTGTCGAGACCGGTACACGCACGGCCCTGCTCGTGGAGGGCTCTCACGCAACTCCTGCTGGAACAGGACTGCTATCCTTCAAAGCGTGGCTGTTTCTCTATCCGGGGCAAGACTATGTTGATGTAGAGTATCAGTTCGTCCACAACGAACCGGCTAGCCGTCCTGCTGCACTGGCACGGGAAGGCACTGGTGGCTTTGAGTCTGTCACGACGCCAGGAGACGATCCTCGGATACTGCGGATTCGGAGCCTGCACATCGTGATCGAGCACGGGCTACAGCAGCCGCTGCAGTACGGAACCGGCTCGTTTAGTTCCAGCGCCCCGGAGCATAATCAGTACGTCCACGAAGTACCGTTCGTCAGCAGACTGCTTGAAGGCCCGCGTACCCAGTACTACGACTTCTGGATAAACTCACCACTGACCGACCTGACAAATGAGAAGCTCGAAGGCTCGTGCCACGGGCTGGTAGATGTGTCCAACGGCGATTGCGGTGTGGCAGCGTCCATCTATAAGTATGGCCAGAATTGGCCCAAGGGAGTGCAGGCATTGCCCGATCGCCTGGTAGTTGACATCCTCCCCGAATTTGGGCCGGCGCTGCCAGTGTTCCAGGGCCAGGCCAAGACCACCCGTGTACGCATCTGGCTCCACGATGGTGATATGCGCCAGGCCGGGGTCTACTACAAGCACCTGGCCCACAACTGGCCCCTGCATATTGACTCACCCGAAACGTTCCTGGATTCCGGCGCGCTGCCCCGGCTGATGCCGTTCCAGCCCGATAAGTATCCTGACCTGGAGAGCCGCTTCTTTTCTGAACTGGACCAGCTCTGCTTGCTCGAACGGGTCTTTGGTATGATGGACTATGGCGACCATCTGCTTCGGCGGGATGCATCGTGGGGGCGAGAGGAGTGGTTTGCCAATAACGAGCACGACTTCGGCTACAGCCTGTTTCTGCAGTACGCGCGCACTGGCCAACGCCGCTTCTTCGAGCAGGCGCTGGCAGCGTGGCAGCACTGGATGGACGTGGATACAATCCACCACTCCGACAATGCCGTAGAGATAGGGGGCTGGCGCATTCACGGGCCGAACCACGTGCTCTACTCACCAGGCTCAGACTGCTCGGTGAGCACTTCACACATCTGGGCCGAGGGGCCCATATATTACTACTTGCTGACCTGTCATCCGGCGGCGCGGGAGGCAGTGCGGATGCTGGGTGACTTCCTGTGCCGGGTCTGTGATCCGCCAGAGGGCGCCGACTATGCTCAGGGCCACAGTAGCGGATACCGTGACCGCGGGTGGCCGCTGCTGGCACTCTCTGCGCTGTATGAGGCATTTGGTGAAGAGAAATACCTGAATGCCGCGCGGCGGCTGGCGGAGCTGTATATCACCGGCCCAGATCCCATAAGTGAGCGTGGCGACGTAACGGTGCGCTACTGTACCCTCGTAAAGCCCGCGAGTCGCTCGTTTATGGCGATCATCGCCCTGGGGCTGGGGCGCTACTATCGCATCAGCGGCGATGAGCGCTTCCGTGAGCTATTCCTGCGTGTGTGTCGGTTCATACTGACCAAGGAGGCCGGGGGAGCGGTGTGGGAAGCATGGGGCAACGAGCAGGCGGGGATGGAGCAGGTGATGACCCCGCACTGGCGAGAGCCACTGGGCTATGCGTACGAGTTGACCGGCGATGCCAGCTTCATCGAAAAGGGCATGCGGGCCCTGAAGCAAGCGATGCCTTCGACGCGGCCGCTGGGGCACAGCTCAGCCGCCGTGGTAGGCCCGGGGAATAACGTAATCGTGGCGGATGCCGATAGTGTGTCTTTGCTGTGGCGTGACCTGCTGCCCTTCCTGCCGTATGCCGATGAACTGGGGCTGCTGGAGGACTTCTAAACCCGATTTGTGGCGGACGGACGCCGCTGTGGGTGGGTTGGACAAGAGAATGATCCGGTAGGCAGGCGCTTCTGAATCCGTCTATGACGCCCAGGTACCAGGGCCCAATCCAACACCCGTCGTGCCAGTTCTGCATTTCGTGCCACTCTTCGACTGGGTAACCAGAGAAATCGTCGGCGAATAGCGTGATCATGGAATCGTGCAACATTCGTACCATCCTTCTTCCCACGCAGGAGGGGATCATCGTGCCTACAGGTTCAGCGGATACTTCCCATACTCAAGCCCCGCCTCGAACATCACCATCAGGTTGCGGTAGGAGCGCGATTCTTCCGGCACGCCATCCCACTTTGTTACACCGCCGAGGCCAGCCTGCTCTGCGAAATAGACTGAGCCGCCGGTGGAAAGGATGTATCCGCCGCCCGGAGCCAGAACCTCGATGTGCTTCCTGACATCTGCGCGCACTTCTTCCTCGGTGCCTCGCTCCACCACGAAGGTCGGGGAGATGCCGCCCCAGAAGGCCATCTCGTCGCCCAACACCTCTCTGAGCCTGTAGATATCCACATCGCCTGGAGGCGTTGAGTCCCAGCCGTACAGAGCGTCAATGCCAAGCCCCGTGAACTCCTCCAGCAGCCCGTCTACCCCCGTCGTGATGTAGTTGATGTACTTCTTCCCGTGCGCGTGGGCCTGCTCCGCGAGGCGTTTGTGCATGGGAGCGAACAGCCTGCGAAACAGCGCCGGCGACCAGAAATCCGTTGACTCGTACACACCGGAGAAGTAGATGATGTCGGGATCGAACCCGACGCCATATTCGAGCCAGCGGGCCGCCAAGCGACTTACCCGCCGCGGCCGTGGCGCCGCCGTGGCGCCCCCCAACACTCAGCGATCCCATCCCGGCCACGGGAGGCCGTGGAAGGTCTTGGGTCCGGCCGCTGCGCGATCGGGGTCGTTGAGTGACGCCACCGCCTCGGACCAGACCTTCTGTGCCTCGAGGCAGCACCCAGCCGGGGCGCCACCCCCCTTCTGGCATTGCCACAGGGCCTTGTGGATGAGCTCGGTCAGCCTGCGGATGTCGTCCTCCGTGTAGACCTTGGCCGGATCGGGCAGGTACCAGTTTCCGGCGTGCAGGTCTGTCTCGTCAAGGCGGGTCTGGAGGAGATCGTAGTACTCGTACATCGTCACGGACGCTGGCCCGTAGAGATCTTCGCAGAGCGTCCGGAGTAGCTCATCGGGGTCGATGTCCGGATCCAGAAGCGCCCGGTCGATCCCGTAACCATGGACCCAGCGGAACGGCATGTACGGGTCCCAGTAGCCCTCGGTCTCGTATTGGAGGTATCCGACGCCGGCGCGTCTGTATGCGGCGATGTCGTGAATGACGCGGCGCAAGGATACTACCGGGAACCTGGACCACCGCCGGTCGTAGTTGTAGTTGCTGTAGCAGGCATACTCGTACACGCCCAGGGGCTCCTGCGCCGCTCGGCTCCAGCCGTCGAGCCGCTCGGCCCACTCTCGGTTGGCGGGGCACGTTGGGTCGTCCCAAGTGTGGGCGTGACAGCCTTGGTGAGCGACCCACACCACGACGCCGCGCCGGGCCACGACGCCCTCGCTGGGAGGGATGCGCCACTCCGGATGGCCATACCCCGCCAGGATGTGCAGCTTGCGGGCCCTGAAGCGAGGGTATTCCCGGTCGAGCTGAGCCCTCACCCTGTTGGCGAAGGCGAGCATGCGATCGGCAGGGATCGCCCCATCGCCGTGGACGGCGAGGCAGATCTCACACTGACAGAGCCCGCGCACGCAGTCGTTTGGGGTGAGTGAGAAGCCCTCCCGGCCGCTCTCGAACGCCTCCGCCGCGGCATCCACGAATCGGTTCACCACCTCTGGATGAGTCTCGCAGATCGCGTAGACACTCCCAGTGCCCGGATCATCGCGCTCACCGTCGATGAGGGCAAACCACTGGGGGTGCTCCCCGAAGAAGTCCCTTGTGATGACCCTGAACCAGTTGTGAGCATTCGTGAAGTCGACCCCACCGGCGCTCGACCAGGGCGGAAGCAGCGCGCCGGAGGGGGCGCGGCTCACGAACGCGGGCTGGACGCGGATGTCCAGGCTCTTCGGCACGGCCAGCCGTGGTCCGGCGGGTAGGACCTTGATGGGGCGCGAGCGGGCGCGGTAGCACTCGGCGCCTAGATGGCGAAGGAACGCCGCCACGGCGTACTCGGTGGTCTGGCCGTCGAGGACCGGGCCGCCGGTCAAGATGATCTTCCCGTCAACGAACATGGCTACCGCGTCCTGCCCGCCAGGGGCGTACGCGTCGCCGGGCAGGGCGTTGGCGACCTCCGCGGTCAGGTCGCTCGGACCGACACAGATCAGCAGCTCCGGGAGGTCCGCGGCGGTCTCCGGGGCAGACACGTCGTCAACGAGTGGCAGCGCGACCGATGTCATCTGTTCGATGCACCAGCGCAGCTCCTCCGCGGCTCTAATGACCGCCTCGGGGGCGGCCTGGGCCACGACGATGGCTGCTCGGGCCACACCATCCGCGACGATCACCACTTGGTCGGCGTCTTCAGCCGTTGCCTCCGCGGGCCCCGTAGCGGCGGGTGCGGACAGAGCCGGCAGCGGCACCATGAAGGCGAACAGGCCGACGATCCCAAGGGATGTCACGCTCTGAGTCCGCATTGGGCCACCTCACCTTGCCTGCCTGCTCGGAGGCACGCAGGCTTTCTAGCCGGGATTCCCCATATGAAACTGAGCGCCCTGGCGTTGGCTGAACGGTCAACCGTCCGTAGCAATGCTTCGCCATTCGGCCTCCGGGAACCTGCACATCTGGCTGTCGAGCTCCAGATCGCCGGGGTCTGTCGCACTCCTTGGCGGTTGACGGTGACCTCATAGACTGGCTGCTGCCAGGGGAGCAGTCCGGCTGCGTGGGCCGATGCTGTCATCCCGGTCGTGACCAGGAAGCCACACAACATGCGCCAACACATGGGATTTGACACCTCTCTTAGTTCACCCACACCGCCCAACGGCTGTCGGGACGTTCCCGCCTGTCGCCGCCACTGCCGTCATGACCTCACTGTCGGCGTCGGCGGCCAGGTGCTCTTTGTGTCCACAGGCTCCTACTCCGCACCCCCGACCAACAGTCATAAGGAACGGAAAGCACGCGCCGCACGTGTGGATCTTGCGTCCCCTGAGGCCCTCACCCGGAACAGTGCAAACCGGGCCCACGCCCCGGCTTGTGCCATGCGCGGCAGTTGGCTTCTCGGTCGTGTCTGGGCGGCTACGGACCCGTGCGGGTGGGGCCCGGGTACCCCGGATAGATCTCCCAGACGCCCGATGCATAGTTCCAGTACGAACCGCGGCTCAGCCACTTGGCGTGCCCGTCCGACGCCTGCAGCCTTATTGTCTGCGGAGCAAACCTGATAGTAGGGCACCGGCGCTCTGACAGTACCGGCATTCCATGCATCGGCCAACGCGACACACGAGGCGGGAGCAGCTATCCGGCCTAGTGGTATCGGGGTCCCGGGTGGGTCTGCGACGGACCCTGAGTCCGGGAAGCCCCCAAGGAACGAATAGTATCCGTAGGCAATCGTCCAGGGGTACCCGACAGGCCACTGCTGCCATTGCCATGGCCAGCTGCGGGTGGGGCAGTCGAAGATCAGCACGTTGTTGACGTACGGCATGATGAGGTTGGCCCAGATACCGTGAGCCCCGGGGGCCGTGCAGTCCATACCGGGGGGGGGCAGAAGTAGGCCTTCGGCATAACCTCGTCATAGTCCTGTGCATACATCAGGACGGCCAAGCTCAACTGCTTGAGGTTGCTCAGACAGCTCGTTTGGTTCGCCTTTTCCTTGGCCCGCGCGAAGACCGGGAAAAGGATGGCGGCCAGGATCGCGAT
>JALGTI010000042.1 GCA_029821455.1 Candidatus Zipacnadia bacterium
CGATGGATCAAGTGCTGCAGGAGGCTGAGCGCTTCATCCGCGAGGACCGGCCGCATATGATTGTCACCTCGGACGCCTCGGGCATCGTGCGTGCGCAGGATGATCCCGAACTGCGGCAGATAATGAACGAGGCCGCGATGGTCACCGCCGATGGTGCCGGCGTGGTGCTAGCCGCCAAGCTGCTGAACTTGCCGGTCCAGGCGCGCTGTTCGGGCTGTGATATGGTAGTCGAGCTATGCCGCGTAGCCGCGCAGTTGGGCCGGTCAGTCTATCTGCTGGGGGCTGAGCCAGGCGTGGCTGAAGAGGCTGCCCGCAAGCTGCAGGAGCACGTGGCCGGCCTTGCCGTGGCGGGCACCCACCACGGCTACTTCTCGCCCGAGGATGAGCCTGCGATCGTGGATGAGGTACGCAACGCCCGGCCGGCGGTGCTGTTCGTCGCCCTGGGCATTCCCCGACAGGAGAAGTGGATTCGCGCGCACCTGGAGGCACTCGGTGTCCCGGTCTGCGTGGGCGTCGGTGGCAGCTTTGACGTCATCTCAGGCCGCAAGCAGCGCGCACCCGTCTGGATGCAGCGGGCCGGCCTCGAGTGGCTCTATCGCACTGCCAAGGAGCCGCGCCGCATCGGGCGCCTCGCGGCCCTGCCCAGAATCATCTGGCTGACTTTTATGCAACTGCTGAAAACTCCTGACATAGACACAAGCTCTGAGGAATGAGGCGATGAGTGATTCAGTTCTAATCGTTGGTTCTATGGCTCTTGATACCGTGGCTACGCCATTTGGCAGCGTCGAGGCTGCCGTCGGCGGCGCGGGCATGTACGCCAGCACCGCCGCCAGCCTCCTGGCCCCGGTTAACCTCGTGGGCGTCGTGGGCGGCGACTTCCCCCAGGCGGCGCTCGATGAGCTGGCCGAGCGCGGTGTGGACCTGGCCGGCGTGCAGCGCATCCCCGGCGGGAAATCTTTCCGCTGGTCAGGCAGCTACGAATACGCAATGAACGCAGCCCAGACCCTCGACACCCAGCTCAACGTCTTCGCGGACTTCGATCCCACGCTGCCGGACGCCTACCGCCACAGCCAGTTCGTCTTCCTGGCCAACATTCAGCCCGGCCTGCAGCTTCGCGTGCTGGAACAGGTTGAGTCGCCGACCTTCACAATGTGCGACACGATGAACCTGTGGATTGAGACCGCCCGCGAGGAGCTGCTGGCGGTCCTGGCGAAAGTGGACCTGGCCCTGATGAACGACGCAGAGCTGCGCCAACTGACCGGCACGCCGAACCTGGCAAAGGCGGCTGGCGAGGTGCTCGACCTTGGCCCCAGCCACATCATCATCAAGCAGGGCGAATACGGCGCCTCGCTGGTCAATCACAATGGTCACTTCTCCCTGCCCTGCTATCCGCTGCCCAACGTAGTGGACCCGACCGGGGCAGGCGACAGCTTTGCTGGCGGTTTGATTGGGCTGCTTGCCTGGTTGGGCGACTGCGGGGACACTGCTCTGCGCCAGGCCCTGGCCATTGGCACGGTGATGGCCTCCGCCTGCGTGGAGGATTTCTCACTCAAGGGCTTGCGCCGCCTCGGGGTCGGTGAGCTATATGAGCGCTATGAACAACTCCGTGAGATGGTGCGGTTGACTCCGTGCCCGTTGCAGCCCTGAGCCCTCGGTCCTCCAAGAAATCCCTCTTCGAGGGAAAAATTGTGCACCTATAGACGACAAGTGTTGACAAGACCGGGCGGATATGCTAAGATATATGTGCCAAAACTTGTGCACCTTGACACACCCGAAAGCATTGCTGGCTTAAACGTAATGCCTCCTTCTCCCGCCGCTGAAGCGGCGTCCTTGAAGGGTCGTCCTACACGACGACCGCCTCTCGTGTGTGAGAGGGTGCTTGCCGCCTGGGTCGTGTCCGCGTCATCGTCGGGCATGTTACGTATATGTCTAATATCCAGGCACAAAGCACATGGATGGCGAGTATATGCGTATCTTGCTATCCATAAACGAACTATAAGTTCGTTTCAGTTTGTATGGAAGGGACTCGTTGCTCGTCTCTTGGTCCTGCGAGTCTCTCAGCGCAAATAGAGAAAGGAGGTATCCTGATGAAACAGAAGCAGGAGCAGGCCAGCAAGTGGCGCGCCAAGACACTGGCGCACGTTGATGCTCTTCTTGATACACTTCAAGCGGAGTGCTCACGTAATCCAGTGTCGAGTGCGTCAAAGCTGGTGGACTTGACGCGCGCTCTGCAGCTGGCTCGCGAGCTGAAGTTCATGATGCTACGTGAGCACCGGCAGCAGCTTCGTTGGGAATCGATTTGTGAAGCTGTTGCGTACATTGTAGCAATCGCGAAGAAAGTCTATTCCATACTTAACTGCTTACAACGCCAGGAGGACTTTGATGCATCCTGGGATGATCATACGTCTGTTACGCACGGCCGAAGATGTTTCACAGACGGAGTTGGCCGACAAACTTGGTCTCTCGCGGACATATCTGTCGCAAGTGGAGAAGGGCCGCAAGCAGCCCAGTCTACAGTTCTTGAAGGATGTATCTGGCGCTTTAGAAGTACCACTTGCGCTGTTGGTTTCCGATGAGAACGAGGCCGAATCGGAGATATTAGAGGAATTAAGGAGCCTATTGTGCGAAGTTCTGGTGGCCAAAGTCGGCGTAACGCGAACAAGAACCGCAAGAGACGAGGAGAAGGATTAAGGAAGCTTGTTGCTCTGAATATCCGCGACGTGGCGCATCTGTGTAAGCAACTGGGTACAGAGAAAAAAGAACTCGACAAAATCTGCGGCTCCATAGACAAGTACTACCGCGAAGATGACAAGCTCATAAGAGGAAAAAAGCGCCACATAGCCGAGCCCAGAGGCCGCCTTCGTCAAATCCTCAATAAACTAAATGACTTCCTTCAGCGTATCGCCCTCCCTGATACAATTCAAGGAGGGCGGCGTGGTTTTTCATATATCACCAATGCCTCACAACACACCAGAAAGCCGATGCTTTTGCCGATGGATCTGAAGGACTTCTTCCCCAATGTAAGTCCTCACCAAGTCTATTCCGTATTCAATAACCGGCTCGGCTGTTCTCCAGATGTCGCCCGATACCTGACTATGCTAACAACTTACAAGGGCTCTCTTCCCCAGGGCTCCCCCACGAGCACGATAGTCGCTGCACTGGTAATAGAGTCTATGGCCAACCGCCTGGAATCTCTTGCCGAGAAACATAACGCCACATATACGCAGTATGTGGACGATATCACAATGTCGGGGCCGGCTCACATCAGCCGTCTGGTGCGGTTGATTGAGCGAATGATAAGGCAAGAAGGCTTCTGGATTAACCCTGATAAGACCAAACCACGAGATCGACATGAGGAGCAGGTCGTTACCGGGTTACGAGTCAACCAAGGCCTAGATGCTCGAGGGGAAAAGATAAGAGAGGTTCGGCGTCTAGTCGACGGCGTAGAAGAACGCTGCAAGCTAGGGGACAAACTGTCAGATAGTGAACTTGCTTCATTAAAAGGCAAGATAGGGCACATTAGGCAATTCAACCGTGGTGCAGGCCGCTACCTCCAGCGGCGCTTGAACCGGGTCCTCACAAACCTTTCCCCATCGCAAACTCCAGCTACGGGTTAACCTCTCAGCTATCCCCCAGAGGCAGTGCATGGACTGAAGGTGAACTCGCTAGCAAGCACGAAAGGGTTCGATTGGACTTAGCAGCGCAAGCCTGGTCTTTTCTATCGCGCATTTGGATACTCACTTGCGGATTTCGCAGGCTTCCAGGAGAAGCGCTAAGCTGGGCAAACACAATTCAGAAGTCTTTGCGTGGAGGGGTCCGGGGGAACCAAGCTTTCTTCAGAAAGCGAGGGTTCCCCCGTGCCAGTGGCTTTCAAAGCTGCTTTGCTGGAGGCTCTACTATGCCTGATATCATCTGCCTCGGCGAACCGGTCATTGATATGGTCTCGACCCAGCCGGGCATCAGCCTCGTCGAGGTGACCAGCTTTGAGAAAGCGGCCGGTGGCGCGCCGCTGAACGTGGCGGCCGGCTGCGCCCTGCTGGGGGCTGACGTGGGCGTCATCTGTAAGCTGGGCGATGATGGCCTTGGACAGTTTATGCGGCTGACGATGGACGCCTGCGGGGTTGACACCTCCCAGATGCTCAGCGACCCGGATCATGCCACCCAGATTGCGTTTGTGGGCGTTGACCCCCACGGCGTGCCGACCTTTGAATTTCATATCAGACAGCCTGCCCACGAGATTCTCAGCCCGGGTGACCTGGATGCTGACTACATCGCCAGCGCCGAGATCTACCACTTTGGCGCCATCACGCTGGCCAGGGAGCCAATGCGCTCCGCCACCTATGCGGCCCTGCAGATAGCCGCTGACAATGGCGCGCTCATCAGCCTCGACCCCAACTATCGCCCTACTATGTGGCCGGATGAGGATTCCGCAATCCGAGTCGCACTGGAGGCGGTCGAACAATGCGACTTCGTGAAGGTCAGCAAGGCGGAGTTGGAGTTACTCGGCGGCACCGATGACCTGCTCAGAGGCTGCGCGAACCTCTACAGTATGGGCCCGGAGCTGATCGCCGTCACTCTAGGCGCGGAAGGCTGCTTCTTCTACCACGAGGCCGGCAGCGCACACCTGCCGGGCTTTGCGGTGCCGGTGGATGAGACGACAGGTTGCGGGGATGCCTTCGTGGCTGGGGTGCTGGTGGGGCTGTTAGAATCCGACAATGATATTGCTGGCCTGGGGTATGACGAGCTTGTGGATATCTTCACCTACGCCAACGCCGCCGCCGCAATCACCGCGACAGGGAAGGGTGCCATTCCCTCGCTACCGGGGCGCGAAGAAGTGGACGAGATGCTGCAGCGGACCGGACTTCGCCCCGAAGACACCACTGACCTCTGAGCTCAACTCCCGCGCCGCCTACTGCCCCGACCACCGTTCTACCGACCACTTCGCACTCGGCGAAGCATAAGTGCTTGGCACGCGGCCACGCTCGTAGTAGATCCCCGGTCCTCGCTCCGGCCTGAAAAGCTGGAGCGGCTCCGGCGGCGCAGGTGAGTAGTACCACGGGAATCTTGATGGTGTGATCTCACCTATCCAGCGGTTACGTCCGTAGTAGCGCTTGGTCGGGAGCCCATAATATCCACGCAACATGCGTCGTTCCCGTGGTGTCATCTTCTCCTGGTTGCCGCCAGGATACAGGGCTCTGAACCCAGGAGTGAAATCCTGCAACTTGTTTTGCCCATCGCCACGATTGGCTGGATCCATCCACGGGCAATAGTCGGCCTTACAGTCCGGCGGCTTGGCCCAGTCCATATATATCGCCTGGGCGTGGCCTGCGCTGAGCGCTGACACCAGCAGCCCCAGCATCAGGGTCATCATCCGAAATGCCTTCATCTTCTCCACCTCTATTCTCAGATAACAGCCGTGACAGTTAGTCGGTTCCCTGATATTGGGCTGCATGGCTAACTTTGACCTCGACACAGCATAAAAAGGGCCCCGCGACAGAGTGCCACGGGGCCCTGATGAACTGCTTTGGTGCTGTGGCTAGAAGCCAACGGCGGCTTCGAGCATCAGCAGTTCGAGGTTGTCCAGACCGCGGGAATCCCCGCCACCACTGAACATGGAGCTAGGTTCCTGGCGAGCATAGGTCAGGACGGCGTTGACGCCGTCGGCGATCTCCTTGCTCACCTTGACCGCCCACAGAGTGTCATACCAGAACTCTGGGCAGCCCATCATCTGCGGCCAGTAGCTGTGGCCCCAGAACCTGCTGTTGGCGTTTACGTCATAGTACGCCAACTGGATGGGTGTGGAGCCGATGCTGAAGTCGAGCTGCCCGCCAATGACTTCGAGGTTGGCCATGGCCAGTGGGTTGCGCAGGAAACGCTCCCACGGCATGCCCATGCCGATGAATACGCGACCATCGTACCACTCGAAGTACGGATTGGCGGTGCTGTACCACACGTCGTACTCAGCATCCAGGTCGCTGTAGTAGCCGCGCAGGGCCCAGTTGCTGCCCTTCCAGATGTCGAGCATCGCCATGTAGGCGGCTGGATCGTTGTGAGCCCAGATCTCTCTGCCAGCCTTGTCGGCTAGCTGGCGCGCGTACTCGAAGTAGAGTTCGCGATTGCCCCAGAACTTCGCCCAGAAGTCAACGCTCCAGCCCTTCTCAGCACCGTAGCCGTTGGCCAGGTAGTTCCCGCCGAGTACCCAGCTCGGCCGGTCCCACTGGGCCCGAGCCGACAGGTAACCATCGTCGAAGTCTCCGACATACGAGATGAACGTAGGTTCGGAGCCACCGGCGAAGAACTCCCAGTCGAGGTTGGTGCCCCAGACGTTGTCGAACTGGCCACGGATGCCCTGCTGCGACTTGCGCTCGTTGTTGACCAACAGACCGGAACCGTAGGACTGGAACTGCCGACCTACGATCCAGTTGCCGCTGAGGAAGCCACTGGTGTCGAACTGCAGGAACGCCTCATCCAGGAACACTTCCTCATGGGAGAGGAGGCGAGGCGGGGAGATGATGATCCCGCCTATGCTGGGGACATCCTGATCCAACCACATGAGCTGTGGATACAGGCCCAGATACGACACCAGGGTGGTGTTGTACCCATCCACCGTCGGGACCGGTGCCCAGGTCCAGTCGTCTGGTTCGTCTCCACCACTGTACCACATCAGTCGGAACTTGTCCGCCTCATCGCGCATCTTCAGCGCGACTCGGGCGTACAGGTCGTCGGTAACCTGGCCCTCGATACCGATCTTCATGGTCAGGTTATCGAACTCGTTGTCGCCGTCCAGCTCATCGTCATAGCCGAACATCGGGGGCTGATCAGGGCCGACGTCGTGCGTGACGATGTTGTTGCCCATAAAGGACTCCAGCGACGCATGCGTCACCAGCCCGATGCGGTAGTCAATCCACCCGAAGGCGTGCGGCTTCTTCAGGTGCTCCTCGCAAACAGCGACCCGATCCGACAGGTCATAGACGTCATCCTGCAGGTAGTCGAGGTCATCGCGCAGGTCGGCCAGTTCGTCAGCAAACTCGTCCATCAAGCGCTGAACCACGGCCTCCACCTCGGCCTCATCTACCTCGCCCTGCGGTCCCGCGGGACCTGCTGGGCCTGCTGGGCCTGCTGGACCTGCGGGGCCTGCCGGCCCTGCTGGCCCTGCCGGCCCTGCTGCTCCTGCTGCTCCTGCGGGTCCTGCCGGGCCCTGTGGGCCCTCGATAACGGGGATGACATCCAGCAACCGGCTGACGGCCATCGCAAACTCGTAGCGCGTCATTGCGCGGTTGCCACGGAAAGTGCCGTCGGGGTAGCCGATGATGACACCCTCATCACAGAGCCTCTGTACGGCATCATAGGCCCAGTGATCGAAGGGCACCGTCTCGGCCGGGCTGGCCTGTGCAAAGGCCGGCACCGCGACGGCAAGGAGGACGCAAACTGCTACTGCATATTTCGTCATTTTGCTTTACCCTCCTGATTGTTACCGGGGAAGCAAACAACCGGCGACAGCAGTGCCACTTGCTGCTTCGCTAAGGCGAAGTATCCATTCGGTTTGGAGGGTGTCCCTGGCAAGTTGTCCATGTTGCCTTGCTAAGTGGCTACCCTCTGTGCCTTCGCCTCGCTCTCAACCACCAAATTCCGTCAGTCCGGCGTGGAGGACCCTCCCTTCTGTGCCAGTATCAACTGACAGGGCTGTTGAGTGCCCGGTCTGGCGGGGCAAGTAATTTTGCCCCACACAGCCCCAGACTATACACCGTCCAAGGCCGCAAGTCAAGACCTTTGACAATTCAATCTGCGGACAGTTGCGCAATTTCTGGCTATATCGTCCTGAAAGCACTGCCAGGAGCTGGCTACCGGTGCCTATCATTGCTCCTCTGCCGAGGCTTCTTCGTCCTTGTCCGCCACCTCGATCCAGATCTTTCCCCTGCCGCCGCAGTAAGAGCATCTGACCACTGCCCAGTCCTTGGGCCGCCGCCCGGCGGCAACTAAACAATCCCGACAGCTTCGGCCGCCACTGCGGGTACAGTTCTTATTGCCCTCACAATGCTTGCAGGTTACCAGCTTCCTGGCCATTGTATTGCCCCCTTTTGTCCAGTACGTTTCCCCAGGGCGGACGAGCCTTTGCCGCTCATTGCCACCACTCGCCGCCCAGTTGAAGGAGATGTCTGCGCTCCCACAACTCCAGAGCGCCGGCTGGCACAGTCACCTGCGCCCCGCCCGCCCCGGCTGGGGCTAGTTTGCTCAGCACTCCCACGATACCTTCGCCCTGAGCCGTCACACCCGACAATGCTGCCACACAACTGCGAGCCGCCAGCAGTGCCGCCTGCAACTCGACCCTCTCTGTGCCTCGGGCCGGCCAGTGCTGCGTAACTGTGGCATTCCCCACAATGAAGCCCAACGCCTCCTGAGCCCGCTGCTCGTGGCCGGCTTCCGCTTCCCAGGCCAGATAACCGACCTGCCAGCGATAGCTACCTTCGGAGATGGGCAGTTCGGCACTGCCTATCGCATAGCTGCGCAGCAGTCGGCCGCGTCCAGTGTCTAGTCCGACGGTTATCAGCTCGCCTTGCCGCTCCTCGCCCCGGGCCAGAGCTTCGGCGGCCGGCAGCGGTCCCTGCTCCACAATGCGAGCCGTCTCCCATCGTTCAGACGGTAGCGCCAGCAGGTAGTCGGTTATGAACTGACTGAGAGTGCCTCTTGACAGCACTCGCAGATAGTCCTCCCGGGGAGTAGCGCGATACTGCTGGCCCTCTTTCCAACCCATGCCTCTAAGCAACGGTGTCAGTTCCCGAAATGCCGGCGTGTGCGGCTGACGCCAGACTACACGCAGCCGGCCGCTGTCCACAGGCCCCTGGGCATCAATGTCAATGGCAAGGCGGCCATTGTATCGGTGCACACCGCCCTGGGCCTGCCAGCCTGCTGGCAGCACCAGCCTCAGCGCGCCCAGTTCAGGCTCAGTCCAGGTTGTGCTACCCTGCGGCAGAGGCGCGTGTTGTACTGCCAGCGACCAGGGCCCGCCCTGGAAGCTGGCAAGGATGGCACACAGCTCCTCGTGATGAGCACCTAGTCCCTCGAGGCTGGCGATTATCGCAGTCAACAGGTGGCACTGCTGTCCGAGGCTGACCGCGCACACACTCTGGTCGTCATCGGCCAATCCAGAGACCACCACGCACCCTCCATCCTCGCGCCTGCGCAGTTCCGTGAAGGACACACCCATCCGTTCAGCCCACGCCCCGATGATATCTTCCACGCTTACACCATCGCCCAGCACAGGCCAGAAGCACGCCGCCGCCGTATTGTCGGGCGCGGTGATGGTGACCACATCATCTATCCGGCCAGGCTCCCAACGCTCGGGCATCGCGAAGGAAATGCCCTTTCCGGCCAGGGCCACACGCCGCCAGGTTGGCCTCGCCTCTGCTGGCTCGGGCTGAGGTGGGGGAGAGGCCGGGGCGACAGGCGCCGGCTCGCCTCGCTCCGGCGTTGTGACCTGCGGTTGCTGTGGCACCTGGCCACTCGGATGGGCGCCAGTGGCCACAGGCATTGTTTCCCCGGGTCGCTGTGGCGAGGCGGCAAGAACGGGCAATGGCTGAACCGGCTGGGGCTGCTCCGGTGTGGTGGTGGGCCGGGCTTGTTCGGGGGGATGGCCGCTCGGATGGGTACCAGTGGCCACAGGTATTGTCTCCCTGTGCCCCGACGGTGAGGTCGCAAGTATTGGCTCCGTCGGTTCCGGCTGCGTTTCCTCACCTGTCAGGAACTCGACGCTGCTACTAATGCGGTCGAAGTACGCCTGCCGAACCTGTGCCACCGAGTCAGGGTCGCAGAAGGTGCCGACGAGATAGTAGCGCTGGCCACGATTGAAGACGGCAAACAGCGCGGCTTCGGCGATGCCATCCGGGCCGGTCACCTCCCCGATGGTCAGCAGGGACTCCTCCCCTGCCCCGGTGACCAGGCCCTCTGTTCGCAGTCGGCTGTAGCTCCAGCGCTCCCCCAGCAGCCGCTCGTGACCGGCCGCGCCCTCAGCCGGGCTTGGCTTGCTTGCGGTCGTGAGCCACGAGACGATCTCAACCGGCCAGCACTGCTCGTTGGGACTCGTCAGTATCGCCCCGGCCTGGTTTGCGGAAAGCTCAATCGTCCAGGACGAGGGTAGCTCGACCGTTAACTGCAGGTCAGGCAGCTCTTCGCGCCGCCATTGTTCGTCAGCAATATCGTCTGCGGTCGCAAGCGGCCCAACGGTGCCGCAAAGAAGTGCCGTGATAAAGAATATGGCGAATCGCATTCTGCCTTGCCTTTTCGCTGCAACGGCGGCGAGCACCTCCACGCACAGAAAGCCTACAGCACACGTGCTCTAGGCTATTTAATGTGATATACTATCCCCACTATGTCACGGATTGTGTTCTGGTTCAAGGCGTCGCGGCCGGAGTTCCTGACCGGCTCGCTGATGCCGGTGCTGGTAGGTGGTGCGCTGGTCTGGAGCGAGCGCGGGACGCTGGATTGGGGCCTCTGGCTCCTGACCGCGCTGGGGATGGCCCTGTTGCACAGCGCGGCCAACCTGGCCAACGACTACTACGACCACGTCAGCGGCAACGATGAGATAAATGTCACCTTCGTGCGTCCGTTTACCGGCGGCAGCCGCCTCATTCAGCAAGGCCTGGTGCCACCACGCGCCATACTGATTGCCTCGCTCACCTGTCTTACGACAGGTGCGATCATCGGCCTGTATCTGACCTGGCTGTGCGGCTGGGTGATCCTGGCCCTGGGAGTTGTCGGTGGCTTGTCCGGCTTTTTCTACACTGCAAAGCCCCTGCAACTGGGCTATCGCGGCTTAGGCGAGATCTGCATCGCCCTCGACTTCGGCATCCTGCCCCTGCTAGGCACATACTATGTGCAGACCGGCCAACTTTCGTGGGCGGCGTTTTGGGTTTCCCTGCCAGTGACCTGTCTTATCACGGCGGTCCTATGGATTAACCAGTTCCCGGACTTCGAGGCAGACAGGGCGGTGAGCAAGCGCCACTGGGTCGTACGTTTGGGCTTGCGCCGGGCGGCCCACGTGTATGCGGGCCTAGTCGTGGGGGCTTATGTGACGACGGCCCTGGCCGTGCTCGTGGCCGGCCTATCGCCGTGGATACTTCTCGCGCTTGTAACCCTACCCATCGCAGTGAAGGCCCTGACTGTCGCCCTTGCCAACTATGACAACATCCCGGCCCTCGTACCCGCCTGCGCGCTGACGATCATCCTCCAGCTCTCCGTCAGCGTGCTCGTAAGCCTTGGCCTTATCCTGGCGCGGCTGCTATAGAAAGAGCGGTCATTGGCTTGCGGGTGGCATCTGGCTGGTGTCGCGGTCTGAGCCGCTCAAGGCTGCCGATGCCACCCGTGGCGCAGGCGTCTCACCTGCGGTCGTTCCGCACGACAGGCCTTCGCCCGCCGTGCTTACTCCGCCGTACTAGCAACAGCTACGAAGACCGGAAGCGCGCTATGGCCTGCGAAGGCAGGCATCCTTGCCTGTCGCCCAGGTCGGGGGGGATTGGCAGGCAGTTGCTCGCGCCCCTTGTATTTGTTTGCCTTCCGAAAATCTTGCAAAATACTTACGCGCCCCTTGCACCCCGACGAGTATAGTTAACGCGGCAATTTAGCCAGTCAAACTCGACCCAGAGGTGACGCGGGGATGAGCCAACTGAATCGGCGTGGTTTCACGCTTATCGAACTGCTGGTGGTCATCGCAATTATTGCGATCCTGGCCGCCATCCTCTTTCCCGTGTTTGCGGCGGCCCGCGAAAAGGCACGGATTACCTCATGTCTGTCGAACGTAAAGCAGCTCTTGCTGGCCGCGCATATGTACGCACAGGATTACGATGAGGTCTTTCCGTGCGACTACCACGTGAGCAATTCATCCACGACCCACATCCGGCTTGTCAACGAGATGGATCCCTATATGAAGAATAAGCAGATTTGGTATTGCCCGACCATATACAGGGTGCCGCTACCGCAGTACCAGTATACAGAAGCCAACGTGGCCGCTGGCAACATTGGGTACTACTGGTGGTGCTACGATATGCCACCCAGCACCGTCACTCCAGGCAAGCCAGACAACAGTACCTGGATAGACTGGTTCTTTGCCAAGAAGTTCTGTGGTGACGTGCCCCGGGTCGTCACGGAGAGCTGGCCTACGTATTGTTGGGTGATCTCGGACGTTTTCTGCAAAAACATCGGGACTAGTCACAGCACCGGCGCTTTTTGCAAGGCAAATATCGGCTACCTTGACGGGCATGTCAAGCAATGGAATGCCCCGGCAAAGACCGGCTGGGAGGACTAATAGCCGACGCCAGGTTGCCCATGAGGCCAACTATGCAGGTCGTGCGAGTCACGCGCTGGCGTCGTCGTACAGCAAATCGTGTGCTCTGGACACCGATACGATGCTAGCCGCATCAAACTTGTCGGGAGGTAATAGTATGCGAGTTCGACGTGTCGCAATCTGTGCCGTGATGTTGATGATTGTGGCGTGTGGGTGGGGTTGGGGCCAGGACACCTACAAGGATAGTTTGATCGAGAAGTGCCCCTTCTATGAGACCGCCACCGGGCGTCTCGCGCCGGTCTATCCGGCCCTGGCCCAGCAGATAGTGCAGGACTTCGGCATCACTGAAGGTATCTGTGTGGATGTGGGGGGAGGCTGCGGGTCACTGGCGATGGCTTTGGCCAGGATCACCGACCTACAAGTCTACATGCTGGACATTGACCCCTGGGCGGTGCGCCTGTGCAACCTGCTGGTTGATGAGGGGGACCTGACCGGCAAGGTCGTGGCCTATGAGGGCGATGCCCAGGACATGGCATTCCGGGATAACTTCGCCGACCTGGTCGTGAGCCGTGGCTCCATATTCTTCTGGGCTGACCAGCTCGCCGGCCTCAAGGAATGTTACCGCATCCTCAAGCCCGGCGGTGTTGCGTACATCGGCGGCGGCTTCTCACGCATTCTGGATCCTGAGACCCGCGCCCCGCTGGTCCAATGGAGGATGGATGTCACGGGCTTGCACTCGCCGGACTCGCATCGCCACAACATCTCTGACTTAGTCCGCAAAGCCCGCAAGGCTGGCCTGCGCCATATCCGGGTTGACCGCGAACCGAATGTCGGCCGGTGGATTGTAATCCGCAAGCCGGACCGCGCCGGCAGGCCGGCCCCGGCATCGCAGCCATAAGCTGAGGGCTTTGAGCTTGACAGTAAGGCCTCTAGCAGGCGCTGAAAACAGCTATCGAGACCGAGAACAACGGGTGAGAAATGCCGGCGAGCCAACATCCTGCCAAGTTATCTGTCGTTGACGGCATTTGCATGATAGTGGGGCTGGTTGTCGGAATCGGCATTTTTCGTGCACCGTGCAGCGTTGCGGGGCAGACAACCGGCATGGGGGCAATGATGGGGGCGTGGCTGCTGGGCGGCGCAATCGCTGCTTGTGGAGCCCTGTGCTACGCCCAACTGGCTAAACTATACCCCGATAGCGGGGGCGAGTACACCTATCTGCACGCCTCATTTGGGCCGCGCGTCTCTTTCTTGTTTGCCTGGGCCCGCGTAACAGTGCTGCAGACCGGCTCCATTGCAGCCACGGTCTACATTTTCGGAGACTATGCGAGCAAGCTGTTCAGTCTGGGCAATTACTCGCCCATGATCTACGGAGTTGCCGCCGCGGGGGGACTGACGCTGATAAATGTCTTGGGCCTGCGACTGAGCAAGTGGACACAGAATATGCTGACCCTGGTTAAGGTCCTGGGGTTGGCGCTGATCGTGGGCGCTGCCCTGCTGGTACGTGGTGCGGCTACCGCGCAAGCTGCCGAGACGAGCACTGCACCCGCCTTCGGTCTGGCCATGGTCTTCGTCCTGTACACCTATGGTGGGTGGAACGAAGCTGCCTACCTTACCGGAGACGTACGCCGGGGGCCCACCGGGCTGGCCGCCGTGCTGGGCGTTAGCGTCGCCATAGTCGCCGTCATATACCTAGCAGTGAATATGGCCTACGTGCATGCATTGAGCTTTCAGGGCTTGCGAGCCTCGACGGTGCCGGCTAGCGATGTTGTGGCGGTCGCTCTGGGGCCGGCCGGGGCTATCTTTGTGGCTGTACTGACTGCCATTGCAGCCCTCGGCACTGCCAACGCCACCATTTTCACGGGCTGTCGCGCCATTCATGCGTTGGGGACAAACCATGCGTCTTTGCGATGGTTGAGCAATCGTCATCCCCGCTGGCAGACACAGGTGAGCGCTTTCTTAGTGCAGGGAGCTGTGGCAGTGGCCCTCGTGCTATTCTCAGGACTACTGGGGGAAAAAGGCAGGCACGGTTTTGAGGTGGCGGTTGAGTACACCGCTCCGGCTTTCTGGGGCTTCATGCTGCTGGTTGCTTTCATAGCTGTATCCAAGGTGGTACGCACTCTGTCACAACCGCGCATACCGCTGGCCTTCTTGGTGGCTTCTGTGGTCTTCTTGGGTATGTGCGGGTACATGCTATATAGCAGTCTCGCCTACACGGGTGTCGGCGCCTTGGTGGGGGTTGCGATAGTGGCCGCTGGCGTGCCTATTTATGTCTTGGTGCGGCGGAATGACGCGCGAGCGAAATCTTCGCTGTCCGCCGCCAGCTAATCATAGCTACCATACTCAGACCGCCCAGTTGGGCGTATCCTTGTCTTTGCAGCGGTCGCTT